>DAOUBN010000022.1:0-3774 GCA_034432815.1 Anaerolineae bacterium
GGGGGTGTCCCCCCACGAAAACAAAAATTTGGGGCGAGGTGGCACCTCCTGAAGCCCGTCAACGAGGGGGCCCCTGAAGCCGGCTGGGCCGCAGGGAACGGGGGGGGGAAGAAAAGAAGAAAAGGCGCGGGGATGTTACCGCACCCCCCCTGACATGGGGGCGGAGCCCTTCCATCTCTTACCAGCTTTGGAGTTATGCCGGAAACGGGTTAAAATAGCAGGGGCCATGATACAGGGCAGGGGGCAGGATTGGGCCGCTACATCCTTTACCGGCTGGGAAGGGCTTTAATAACCCTCATCCTCTTTCAAACTGTCCTCTTCTTACTGATCCACGCGCTGCCCGGGGATTTCGTGAGCACAGCTGTGGGTCTGCCTCCGGTGTGGAAGAAGGCTCTGAGGGTTTACCTCGGCCTCCATCTGCCCCTCTGGCGGCAGTATCTCCGCTGGATGGAGGGCTTTTTCACGGGGAACCTTGGCAAAAGTTTCCTCTTCCCCCGCTTCTCCGTGGCCCAACTCCTCATCATGGCTCTCCCCAAAACTCTCCTTCTCCTGGTCCCGGCCACTGTTTCAGCCTGGGCCCTCGGGGTGTGGCTTGGCAAAGTGCTGGCCTGGCCTCCTAAACGCTCATCCTCCGCCATGAATGCCGCCGTAACCGCCCTGGCTGTCTCAAGTTACTCCTCCTTTCTCCCCTGGGTTATGTTCATGCTGATCCAGATTTTCGCCATAAGGCTGAAGTGGTTTCCCGCTCAAAGCGAGACAAGCCTTGAGCTCTGGGCCGAAGTGAACGTTTCATCCACCAGTGTGATGGTCTGGATGCTCATAACCTTCCTTCTTGGTGCTACCGGGTGGTGGGTGACAGGCCAAGCGGGGCGCCGGTGGAAGGGTGCGGCAAAGCCTGCCCTGAGGATGACTATGCTGGCGGGTATAGCGCTGGCATGGGTTCTTTCCGGATGGGCACGCCTTGCCCTTGACATCGCCTGGCACCTGGCTCTCCCCTTTACGGCTCTGCTGATCACAACCTTTGGCGAAATTATGCTCCTGATGCGAACCAGCATGAGCCTCCTGCGGGGGGAGGATTTCGTCCTGATGGCCAGGGCCAAGGGCCTCCCGGATACCAGGATAAGGGACGATCACATGAGCAGGATAGCCATCCTGCCCCTTTTGAGCCGCTTCATGCTGCAGTTGCCCTTCCTCCTCCTGGGAAGTTTTGTAGTGGAGAAAACCTTCTTCTGGCCCGGGGTGGGAGCCCTCCTCTTCTTCGCCATTGATTATCAGGATGTGCCCCTCCTCATGGGGATCCTATCCCTGACCGGAGTCCTGCTCCTTCTGGCCCACATCGCCCTGGACATAGCTCAGGCCTGGATAGATCCAAGACTCAGGGGCAAACTCTATGGCCGAATGGCTTAGAGCTGTGGCTTTCGGGAACTGGAAAGGCCTGACGGGCACGGTGATCCTGGCCCTCTTCGCCTTCATGGCCCTCTCTCACCCGATTCTTATGGCGCTGGTGTGGAACAGAGGCATATACCACCCCATGACGGGGTTTGACCCCGACATTGCCCCGCACCCGACTCTTCCTTCCCTCAGGCACCCTCTTGGGACTGATTCTTTTGGCAGGGATATTCTTAGCCAGCTCATATATGGGGCGGGGACTTCCCTGGGGGTTGGGATTGTGGCCGGACTGGTGGCCTCGGCCCTGGCCCTGAGCGTCGGGGTTGCCTCGGCCTATTTCGGAGGAAAAGTGGAGGCCACGTTGATGAGCCTCTGCGATGTCGTTATACTCCTGCCTCCGCCCATAGTCCTGCTCATAATCGGCCTGCTGGTGGATATGCGGTGGCCAGTTCTGGCCCTGCTTTACGGAGTTCTGGCTGGCCTTGGCGCTCCTGCCGTTATTATAAAATCATGGGCCCGCAACATTACAGTGAGGGCTTTCGTGGAGACGGCAAAGGTTTCGGGCGGGAGCGATTGCTACATAATCCGGAGGCACATCCTCCCTTATATCCTCCCAGCCGGCTTCCTGTTCCTGACTTTTACGGCCGCAAGCTCAGTCATGACCGAAGCTTTCCTCTCCTTCTTCGGCCGGACAAGGATAAGGATGAGTTGGGGGTCCATGATCTGGTTCACTCAACTGACCTTCTACTGGTCGCCGGAAGGGCCCCAGTGGCATGCTCTCTTCCCGCCGGCCATGGCGATCGTTCTGTTCTGCAGCGCTTTCTACCTTTTGAGCAAAGCAGTGGAGGAATTTTATGACCCGTGGGTCAGGAGGACGGTGTGAGAGATAAAATTCCACTTGCCATCACAGTCCTTGCTTTTCTGGTCCTGGGGGCTCTCTACGCTCTTGCTACTCCCCCATGGCAGGCTCCGGACGAGCCCGCCCATTACAATTACGTTGCTTTCCTGGTCCGCGAGGGCCGTCTGCCTGTCCTCAAGATGGGGGATTACCCCCACCTTTACCTTGAGGAGTTAAAGAGCCGCCGTTTTCCCCCAGATATGTCCATTGAGCCGATCCGCTACGAGTTCCACCAGCCCCCGCTCTACTACTTTCTGGCCTCGCCCGTTTACGCTCTGACGGGCGGCAGTCTCGCTGCGCTCAGGCTGTTCACGGTCCTCATCGGCGCTGCGGTGGTGGTTGTGGCCTTCCTGGTCGCCAGAGAGATCTTTCCGGGCAGGCCGGAGCTTTCCTGGGGGACAGCGGCCTTCGTCGCCTTTGTCCCGATGCATGTCTCTGTGAGCGCTTCGGTCAACAACGATGTCCTGGCGGAGCTTTTCATTGGCCTCTTTCTTCTGGAGACGGCGCGGCTTGTAAGGAGAAGGTTTCCCGAAAACACCCTCTGGAGGCCGACTGTCTTCGTAGCGCTGGGCCTTCTGACCAAGACCACCGCTTACATTACTCTGCCCCTCTACCTCATAGTTCTGGCCCTTCACGCCTGGCAACGCTTTTCTGTGGGCAGGGTTCTGCGCCTGCTGAGCCTGAGCCTGTGGCCTTTGCTCTTCACCCTGCCCTGGTTTGTCCGCAACGTGGCGGTCTACGGCCCGGCTGACCCCCTTGGCCTTGCCCGGCACGATGCCATAGTGGTGGGGCAACCCCGCACCGCTGAATGGCTTGAGGCGATGGGGCTCCAGGGCCTGCTCAGGTCCTTTCTCCTGACCTCTTTCCGGAGTTTCTGGGGACAATTTGGCTGGATGGCTGTCCCGATGGACGAGCGGGTCTATGCCCTGCTCTTCCTGGCCTCTTTATTCGCCTTCTGGGGGGTGCTCTTCTGGCTTCTGCGGGGCTGGCAGGAGCTGGAAAACGCTCAGCGGCTCGGGCTTCTCCTTCTGGCCCTCAATCTGGCCTTCACCGGGCTTTCCTTCGTGTGGTATAATCTGAAGTTTGTCCAGCACCAGGGCCGGTATCTCTTCCCTGCCATTATACCCATCGGCCTGGGCTTTTCCATTGGCCTGAAGGAGGGGTTGAAGAGGAGGCCGGCGGCAGGATTGGGAATGCTCCTTGCTCTGCTGGCTGTTTTCCTGGCCGCCAAAGGCTTCCTGACAGGGGATTGGAACCATTTCACCCTGGCTGTGGTTTCCCTGGGGGCTGCGGGCTGTGGCGCAAAGGCCCTCCTTCCCGAGCGGCTGGATGGGGCGATCTTTGCCCTTTTCTTTGCCGGGCTGGCTTTCCTGAGTTTCCTGTGCCCGTTTATTTACATAAAGCCATACCTCTGAGGAAGTGAGAGGGCGGGGGGACACCCTCGCAATCCCCTGGCATGGGGGCGAAGCCCTCCCTGCACCCCCGTG
>DAOUBN010000023.1:0-8849 GCA_034432815.1 Anaerolineae bacterium
CAGCCGGAGCAAACGGGGGTGGGAAAAAGAGAAAAAGGGGCGCCCCCGCAGCCCTTTCCACCCCCTTGCAGAGGAAAGCCAGCGATTTGCCTGCTCCCGCAATTTGAGTAAAATAAGCCATGGCTCCGGGAGCCAAACTTCTCAGCGAGGAGAACGGCTATGAGCAGAGAAGTCGCCATCATAGGAGTAGGCTACGCCGGTTTCCGCCCCCTTACCCCCGAACTCTCCTACAAAGAGTTGATGTTTGAAGCCGCCGTCAGAGCCTACGAAGAAGCAGGAATAAACCCCCGCAAGGATGTCCAGAGCTTCGTCACCGTCTCCGAAGACTTCAACGAAGGCGCCAGCATCTTTGACGAGTATGTCCCCGACCAGTTAGGCGGAGCCCTCAAGCCCGTCCACACCGTTTGCGGCGATGGCATCCACGGCCTTGCCGCCGCCTTCCTCCAGATAAAGACCGGACAGTTTGACATCGTGGTGGTGGAATCGCACTCCAAGGCCTCCAACATCCTCCACCGCTCCCACCTCCTGGCCTTCGCCATGGACCCCATCTTCAACAGGCCTCTGGCCTTTCACCCTTACGCCATTGCCGGGATGGAGATGCGCCGCTACCTGGCCGAAACGGGCACAACCCACAGGCAGTGCGCGATGGTGGTGGCCAAGAACCGCCAGAACGCCCTCCTTAACCCCCTCGCCTCTTACCCCGCCAGGCTCACCCCAGAGGATGTCCTGGCCTCCGAGCCAGTGGCCGAACCCCTCACCTCGCTGGAGATAAGCCGCCACGCCGATGGCGCCATCGTCATGGTCCTGGCCTCGGGGGACGTAGCCAGGGCCCTCTCGGATAAGCCGGTCTGGATCCGGGGGATAGGGTGGGCCAACGACACCTTCTGGCTTGAATCCCGCTCCTGGTCAAGGGCCGACTACGCTACGAAAGCCGCCAAGATGGCCTACGAGATGGCCGGAATCCGCAACCCCCGCCACCAGATAGATTTCGCCGAAATTGACGACACCTTCGCCTATAAGGAGCTTCAGCACATGGAGGCCCTCGGCCTTTGCGCCCCCGGGGAGGCCGGCATCCTGGTGGAGGAGGGCTACACCTCCCTGGAAGGGGAATTTCCCGTAAACCCCTCCGGCGGCAACCTCGGGATGGGCCACTTGCTGGATGCCTCCGGCCTGGCAAGGGTTATGGAGGTGATCTTCCAGCTCAGAGGAGAAGCTGGCAAACGCCAGATCCCTGATGCCCGGGTGGGCCTTGCCTTCAGCTGGCGCGGCATCCCCACCACCAGCGGAGCAGCGATCATCCTCAGCATATAGGGGGAGGGAAAAATGCCAAGGGTAGCCATCGTTGGAGCCGGAATGACCAAGTTCGTCCGGAGGGCCCAGGAGACCGCTAAGGAACTGGCCTGGGAAGCCGCTTCCATGGCCCTGGAATCCTGCGAGATGACCCTGGACGACATTGACTGCGTGGTCCTGGGCTCCGCCCCCGATGCCTTTGACGCCGTCCACATGAAATCCGAATACCTTTCGGATGGAGCTGGAGCATGGGGAAAGCCCTACATCCGCTGCTACGTGGGCGGAGGAACCGGGGTCTTCGCCGTCATCCAGGGCTGGTATCACGTGGCCTCCGGAGTCTTTGACACCTGCCTCGTGGTCTGCGAGGAGAAGATGTCCTCCTGCATGCCCCACCCTCAGGGGGCCTTCCTCACCATCTTTGACCACACCACCGAGAGGCCCCTCGGCCCCAACCTCCTCTGGATCTTCGCCCTGGAGATGAATGCCTACATGACCCGCTACGGCCTCAGGAAGGAAGACATCGCCTATGTGACTGTCAAGAACAGGCGCAACGCAGCCGATCACCCCTGCGCGCTCCTGGGCGACCCCAACATAACCATCCAGGATGTCCTCAATTCCGAGGTGCTGGCCTGGCCGGTCCAGCGCCTGGACGTCAGCCCCATATCCGACGGAGCAGCGGCGGTGGTCCTGGCGGCTGAGCATGTGGCCCGCCGGGTGACCAACAAACCCGTCTGGATTGAGGGGGTGGGCTGGTGCCTTGACACCACTTACTGGACCAACCGCGACCTCTCCTACCCCGTTTATGTGGAGGAAGCCGCCAGGATGGCTTACAGGATGGCCGGGATAAAGGAGCCCAGGAAGGAGATCCACGTGGTGGAACCTTACGACCCCTTTGACTACAAGGAACTGCACCACCTGGAGGGGCTCCTCCTGGCCGATAAGGGGAAAGCCCCCGAGGATGCGGCGAGGGGCAGGTTTGACCGGGATAAGGAGAGCGAACCCGACTGGCTTCCCAGTTCTCCCTCAGGCGGGCTTCTCGGAGTGGGCAACCCCATAGCGGCCGCCGGCCTCATGAAGGTGGCGGAAATCTTCTGGCAGCTCAGAGGTGAAGCAGGCAAGCGCCAGGTTCCGGGCAACCCTAAGCGCGGCCTCGCCCAGGCCTGGGGCGACCTCATGCAGGTTTCCACTGTGGTGATACTGGGAATATGAAGCCGGCCATATTAGTCCACGGGGGCGCTGCTAAAGTCCCTCAGGAAATCCTGAAG
The DNA here is from genome assembly GCA_034432815.1 of Anaerolineae bacterium. Classification (GTDB taxonomy): domain Bacteria; phylum Chloroflexota; class Anaerolineae; order SpSt-600; family SpSt-600; genus SpSt-600. Next base: position 2,556 of record DAOUBN010000023.1, read on the forward strand.
GCCCGGGAGGAAGGGTGCCGCAGGGCGGCCCTGGTCGGCTGGGAAATCCTCAAAAGAGGCGGCTCGGCCCTGGATGCCGTTGAAGCGGCAGTGAGGGTGATGGAAGAGGACCCCATCTTCAACGCCGGAAGAGGCTCCGCCCTCACCATGGAAGGGCAGATAGAGATGGACGCCGCCATAATGGACGGGGCGACCCTTAGGGCCGGGGCCGTGGGAGCGGTGAGGAACATCCTCCACCCGGTCTCCCTCGCCCGGCTGGTCATGGAGAAGACCCCTCACATCCTCATCGTCGGGGAAGGGGCGCTGAGGCTGGCCAGGCTCTACGGAATTGAAGAGGTCCCTCTGGAAACCCTTGTGACCGAGAGGCAGAGGCTCCAGTGGAAGACCGCCGCCTCTTTCCCCTACGAAGGCGATACGGTGGGGGCAGTGGCCATAGATGAGAAGGGCAATGTGGCCGCGGCCACCTCCACTGGCGGGCTCATTGGAAAAATGCCGGGCCGCCTCGGCGATACCCCCCTTATAGGATGCGGGACCTACGCCGATAACCTCACGGGCGCAGCCTCCGCCACAGGGATAGGCGAGGCGATAATAAAAGTCGTGCTGGCCAAGACCGCCTGCGACTTCATGGCGCAGGGGCTCCACCCCGATGAAGCGGCCCGGAGAGCAATCCAGATCCTGGAAAACAGGGCGGGCGGCAGGGGAGGTCTCATCCTGGTGGACAGGGAAGGCCGGCTCGGCTGGGCCTTCAACACCGAATGCATGCCCATAGCTTTCCATGGAGGCGAGCAGTGAGGAAAGTGGACCTGGATTACCTCTGGAGGCTTGTGGAGAACATCATCTACATCGGGGTGGGTCTTCTGCTGGTGGTTACAGCCGGCTCCCTCCTCTTAAACGCGGCTGGAAGGTTCCTTTCGGCCGCAAGGGAGGGGATTTTAGCGGCGGAAGTCCTCCATATCCTGGATTCCCTCCTGGTGGTCCTGATGCTGGTGGAAATCCTCCACACCGTGGGGATATCGGTCCGCCAGCATGAACTCACCTGCGAACCCTTCCTCATTGTCGGGCTTATAGCGGCAGTGCGGCGCATCCTCATCATCACCGCCGAGCAATCCCGCCTTATCCTGGAGGGGAACCTGGAAATGTTCCGGGCCATCCTTCTGGAACTCGGTGTCCTATCCCTCATGGTCCTCATAATCGTGTTCTCCCTCTACCTCCTGAGGCGCCGCGGGTGCATACCTCAATCCGGCAAAGGAGGAAACCCATGACCGTGCACATAAAGGAATTCCCCGGGGTTTACGTGAAAGAGGAAGACTTTGAGGAGGGCAAAGTCCTCTACACCGTCTGGTATCCCAAGCTCCATTACGCCTGGGATGCAGGGGTAGCCATAGGGCGCTATCTTGCCGAACTAAAGGAGGGGCGCATCATCGGCCGAAGGTGCCGGAAGTGCCGCAGGGTCATGGTCCCTCCCAGAATGTTCTGCGAGCAGTGCTTCCGCCCGACCGATGAATGGGTTTACCTTGAGGATACGGGCACCGTCCTCACTTTCTCCATCTGCTACGTGACCTGGGACATGGTGCGGATAAAGGAGCCCCAGATCCCTGCCGTCATCCAGATTGACGGGGCATCAAAAGGGATGGGGATAATGCACCTCCTCGGGGAGGTGGCTCCGGAAGAAGTAAGGGTCGGGATGAGGGTGAAAGCCGTGTGGAAGCCTCCGGAGGAACGGATCGGAGCCATAACCGATATCCTCTATTTCAAGCCGCTGGAAAAATAACTGAGGAGGCCTGCCATGTCCGTTACAGAGAAAGTTGAGCGCATTACCGAGGCTAAGGCATGGCGGGGGGAGATCCCCCTCTATGGCCGTTACACGGCCGGCATAGCCGGGGAACGCTTCTTCCGGGAGATAAAGGATAACGCCCGGATAATGGGCACCCGATGCCCCCGCTGCAACATCCTCTACGTCCCGGCCCGCCTTTACTGCGAGCGCTGCTTCTCAAAACTGGAGGAATGGGTGGAAGTCCCCCCGAGGGGCGAAGTCCACACCTTCACCGTCCTGCACCGGGACCTTGAGGACAAACCCCTGGACAAACCCCTCATCCTGGCCTTTGTCAAACTTGAGGGAGCCGATGGCGGGCTCGTGCACTACCTTGGAGAGGTGGAACCTGACGAGGTCTACATAGGGATGAAGGTGGAAGCTGTCTTCAAGCCCGCCGAAGAGCGCAGGGGCGAGATCACCGATATCAGGTATTTCAGACCGGCAGGAGGAGATTATGCTGGAATTTGAGATAGTGGAAGAAGGCCAGGGCAAGCTCATCCAGCCTCCCGACCTGGAAGCCTTCAGGGAGTGGAACCGCCAGAAGCCCAAGGGCCTTGTGGACAAGCTCATGACCGAGCAGGAAGCGGTGAGCCGCTTCATCCACGATGGCGATTACCTGGCCACCGAGCTCTACGGCACTGTCCGATGCCCCATGTCCCTCACCCGGGAGATAATCCGTCAGGGGAAGAAGGACCTGAGGATAGCGGGGCAGGGAGTTCTGGAGCTGGACCTCCTCCTGGCAGCGGGCCTGGTTAAGCAGGTGGAGATAACCTACATAGGGCTGGAAGTCTACGGGGTTTCCAGCGCCCTGCGGCGAGCCGTGGAAAGCGGCCAGGTGGAGGTGGTATCGGACTGGTCCAACGCGGCAATAGCCTGGCGTTTCAAAGCCGCCGCCATGGGCGTTCCCTTCATCCCCGTCCGTTCCATGCTGGGCAGCGATACCCTGAAATCCAGCGCCGCGAAGGTGGTGAAGTGCCCCTTCACGGGCCAGAAGGTGGCCCTGCTTCCGGCCCTCATCGTGGACGTGGCCCTCATCCACGTCCACCGGGCCGACCGCTACGGCAACGCCCAGATTGACGGGATAAGCGGGTTCGCCTTTGAGCTGGCCCGCGCCGCCAAACGGCTCATAATCAGCGCCGAGGAAATAGTCCCCACCGAGGAGATACGCCGATACCCCGATCGCACCATAATCCCGTATTTCCTGGTGGACGCCGTGGTCCATGCGCCCTTTGGCTCCCACCCCGGCGAGATGTGTTACCTCTACGCCCGGGACGAGGAGCTCATAAAGGAGTGGGCGGAGGCTTCCCAGACCGAGGAGGGGGCCAGGGCTTACCTTGAAAAATACGTCTACAGCGTCAGGAGCCACGAGGAATACCTGGAGAAGATCGGGTGGGACAGGCTGGAGAAGCTCAGGCAGAAAGCCGAGAGGAGGTGAGAGGGGATGGCGGCCAGAAACTACAACCTTACCGAACTAATGATCTGCGTGGCCTCGCGCCTCATGCCCGATTCCACCACCGTCTTCATAGGGACCGGGATCCCGATGCTGGCGGCGGCTCTGGCCCAGAAGCTCCACGCCCCCAACCTCATCCCCATCTTTGAATTCGGGGGGATCGGGGCGACGCTGGAGGAGCTGCCCCTTGCAGTGGGGGAATACAATACCTTCCGCAAAGCCCTCGCAGCCTCTGGAATATGCGATATCATGGAGACGGCGGCCAGGGGCTTCATAGAATACGGCTTCCTCGGGGGCGCTCAGATTGACCCCTACGGCAACCTGAACTCCACCGTCATAGGCGACTACCGGAGGCCGAAGGTGAGGCTTCCGGGCAGCGGCGGGGCGAACGACGTGGGTTCCTTGTGCTGGCGCACCATAATCATCATGCGCCACGACCGGCGCCGCTTCGTGGAGAAGGTGGATTTCATAACCACTCCCGGCTACCTCTGGGGGCCGGGGGCGAGGGAAGCGGTCGGCCTGCCCAGGGGCTCAGGTCCTTACCGGGTGGTCACCAACCTCGCCCTCCTCGGGTTTGATGAGGAAACGAAGAGGATGAAGCTCCTGGCCACGCATCCCGGCATCACTGTTCAAGATGTTATAGAAAACACCGGCTTTGAGCTCATAATCCCCGATAAAGTGGAGCAGACCGAACCACCAACTGAAGAGGAACTGAAGGTGCTGCGGGAGGAAGTGGATCCCACCGGGCTCTACATTTCCAAGGGTTAACTTTCCAGAACGCCGTATCGCCGGAGGGTCTCCTTAAGGGCGGGGTTGAGCCTGGAAGCGGCCTGCTGCGTTAAATTCTCCATCGTTTTTCTTCCGAACCTCTCCTGAATTACTTCCCGCTGTTTCTGCAGGAACAGCCGATACATGCGGGCCAGTTCCTCCAGCGGGAGGGAGGGGCTGGTTTGATCTTCAATCCGGCTGCGATTGAAGCGGATTGGCAAAGCCGCAGCTCGCCTGTTCACCTCCTCCTCGCAGGAGAAATCTTCCGGTCCGGCCCGGAATGGAATTGTTGCCTGGCACAGGAGTTCGGCGAACTCCCGGAAGGCGCGCCTCAGGCGGACTTTGTCCAGGCTTCCTGGGAGGGCCAGGCCTGCCAGGTAAAGGCCGTAGATGATCTTGCTGGTCTCAAACTCCGTTAGGTTGCAGAGGCGAGCCACTTCGGCCACGCTGCGGGTGCCATCCAGGGCTTCCAGCACCTTTTTCTCCTCTTCGGTCAGGACCACATCATCGGGGCAGGCCTTGCCATCGGCACGCTCAAATATCCCCTCAAGGGAGGGGACTACCCGCTGGATAATGGCCCAGTTGTCCACCCAGCGGGCACCGTTGAGGAGGAGGCTTTCAGCACTCATGTTCAGGATGAGGCATCCCTCTGGCGGGCCGGCCCTCTGGTCGAAGGAGAAAGTCCCTTCTTGCCAGCGGAAGAGGTCATATATGTCGTTCAAGATCCGCTCGGGATCCCTGACCGGTCCTTCAGGCCCCTGGGAAGTGGCGCACACTGGCTTTCCCTCGTGGAAGGAAAGGGTTCGGAGTGAAACGCCGTCGCTCACGGAGAGGGTGCCGCTGTGGCGGCCAGAGGCTATCAGCCTGACGAGGTCAGGGAGGTGGAAGCTGCGGAGGTCGCCTTTGAGGAGCAACAGGCCGCCGTAGGTGGTTTCTTCGCCGCGCAGGTGGCGCATTATACTTTCCAGCCATTCCCTTTCCACCCGGGTGCAGGCGGCATTGCGGGCGAGGATGGCGCACTGGAGGGGCTCATCCTGGACTCTGTATTGGGCTTCGGCAAGCTCCTGTTCCCGGCGGCGCAGGAAAGCGAGCCGGCGCTCCAGGAGCTCAAGGGCTCGCTCCTGGGGGAACCTGTTGAGGAAAAATACCCCGAGGTCATATTCCGAGCGGGATGGCTCCTCCGAGGCCAGGGCTTCCTCCATCCCGGCGAAGAAAGCCTTCAGCCCTCTATCGGTGGGGTGGTAAACGCTTCGCTCCGGTCCTTCGCCGTGGGCTCTGACCTCCACCACCAGGCCCTGGCGGTGGAGTTTGGAGAGGGAATAATAGATCGCTGCCGGGCTTATGCTCCACCAGAGATCCATGCCTGTGGCCTGGAGGTGCTGGAGGATCTCATAGCCATGCATCGGGCGGTCTATGAGGAGCCCCAGGACCAGCAAATCGTTTCGGGTCAGATTCAGATCCTTCTGCATTTTTCAACCCCTTTTGAAATTATACCAGCAAATCAAGGGGATAGCAAAGTTTCATGGCCCCTGTCAGGGCTTCTCAACGTTCTCCCTCCTCCGGGCGAGGGATGGAGTCCCCCTGACGGGGGGAAGTGGGGGTATCCCCCACGGAAACAAAAATGGGGGGCGAGCGGGCAACTCCTGAAACCCACCTGCGAGGGGGACCCTGAAGCCAGGCTGAGCCGCAGGGAACGGGGGAAAACAGGGGGTGCAGGGGGACGGAGTCCCCCTGACGGGGGGCATGGGGGGTGTCCCCCCACGAAAACAAAGATTGGGGGCGAGCGGGCAACTCCTGAAACCCGCCTGCGAGGGGGGACCCTGAAGCCAGACTGAGCCGCAGGGAACGGGGGTGGGGAAAAAGGCAGGGGGACACCCCCGGGAGGGGATGAGGCCCTCTCCACCCTGTCTCCTGTTGACATCTGTCTATCCCCCGCTTCCTGGGGGGCTTTCCCCGAGAAATGTGCGAGCTTACCTCGCCATCTGTTCTCCACGGATTGTCCATATGGATGAAAAAGTCAAAGAAAATTTCAATTCAAGCGCTATGATTGGGGGATGGGCTTGCATAACTGGACTTAGCAAATTCTGGCAGCCTGTCTGTCGATCCCCCGGGTTTTTCCGGCGATCGGGGGTAGACAGACGAAACCGCCCCTTTTTGCCCCTCCGCGGACTTGACAGGGGCGAAGAAGGGGAGTATAATAAAGCCGAGGGTTGGGATTAAGGTCTCAGGAATCTGGCACCTTAACAATTGAATATATCCCTGG
>DAOUBN010000024.1:0-2789 GCA_034432815.1 Anaerolineae bacterium
GGGCGACGCAGGGGGCGAAAAGGGAGGGTCAGGATGGCGGCGGCGGCCGGCCCTCCGGCCGTCCAGCTGAGCAGTTCCAGCCACTTTACAAATCTCCAGCCAAGCTCGGGCCAGGGGGCAAGCCTGAGGCCGCCGTAGGTTGTCAGGCTGCGCTCCCAGAAACTCGGCCGGGTTGCCCAGCGGAGGGAATCCCACCACTCCACGAAAGCGAAGGGTGCGAGGAAGCCCAGGAGCCAGAGGAAGCGGGGGAAAACCCCTTTCCTGCGTCGGAAGGCGAGAAAAAGGGAAAGGGGTGCGAACAAAAGGCCCTGCTGCTTGGTCCCCAGCGCGAGGCCAGCCAGGAAGCCGGCGAGAAAAGCAGTAAGATGGGGCTTCCTTTCCGAGCAAGCCATCAAAACCGACCCCAGAGCCAGCATGGAAAGCCAGGGGTCGGTCAGGGCGGTCGGGGAGAAGAGGACCGGAAGGGGCAGGAAGGCCATCAGGGCGGCACCTATGGCCGACTCCTTCTCGCCGAAGAGGTTTCTGAGCCATGCCCGGGTGAGGGCAACCGAGAGGGTCCCGGCGAAGACTCCGGTGAAGCGGGCGGAGAACTCCGAGATCCCGAATAGCTTGAAGGAGGCAGCGAGGATGTAAAGGTAAAGGGGCGGCTTATCAACCCAGGCTGAAAGGAGGAAAGGGTCTTCCCCTCTCGCTATCTGAACCGCCCACCAGGAATAGAGGGCTTCGTCGGGGTGGAAGGAATGCCACCGGAGGGGAAGAAGCCTCAGGGTGAAAGCGGCCAGAAGGATGAGCCATAATCTCCCTTTAAGCTCCCTCAACGGCCAGGGCCATCATCCTGTTGAGTTCTTCTTCCACGATTTTCTCGTCCAGCTTCTTGAAGGGGATGCGGGGCTCCCCTAAAGGCTGGCCTGGTTCAAGCTTGCCTGGCTCCCACCGGATCTTAACCCCGCTGAAATCGTAGCGGAGGACCAGGTGGGACTTGTGCTCTTCCCGGATGGTTTCGGCGTATTGTCTGCCCAGGATGTCATCCTGGTAGCCCAGCATCCGGTGGATCTCCTGGCTTGAGAAGGGGATGAAGGGGTAGAACAGGACTTTGAGGGAATCAACGGCCCTGAGGCCGGTATAAATGACTGCGGCGGCGGAAGCCCTGTCTTCTTTCACCAGCTTCCAGGGCTCTTTCTCGTTCAGGTAGCGGTTCACCAGCTGAGCAAGGGCCATAGTTTCGGTCAGGGCGGCTCTGAACCTGCAGGCGTCCAGGAGCTGCCCCACTTTCTGGAACCCCTCTTCCACGGTTCTGAGGACTTCCTGCTCCCGTGCGCCGAGTTCGCCGGGCTCCGGGACCCTACCGTCAAAATAGCGGTGAGCGAAGACCAGGAGGCGGTAGCAGAGGTTGCCCCAGGTGGCCACAAGCTCATTGTTGTTGCACCTGAGGAATTCCTCCCAGGAGAAATCGGAGTCGCCGGTTTCCGGTGCGTTCACCGTCAGGGTGTAGCGGAGGGGGTCCGGGTCGTAGCGGGAGAGGAAATCTGGGATCTCAATAACCCAGCGGCGGCTCTTGGAGAGCTTCTTCCTTTCCACTGTCAGATACTCGTTGGCGGGCACATCGTAGGGCAGGTTCAGGTCCCCGTAGCCTATCAGCATGCCGGGCCAGATAATCGTGTGGAAGGGGATGTTGTCCTTGCCGATGAAGTAGTAGCTGCGGACTGATGGGTCCTGCCACCATTCTCTCCATGCCTCCGGTTTCCCCACGATGTTCGCCCATTCAATCGTGGCCGCCCAGTAGCCGATCACGGCGTCAAACCAGACGTAAATTCGTTTGTGCTCGTAGCCTTTAACGGGGACCGGTATCCCCCATTCAATGTCCCTGGTGATGGGCCTGGGGCGGAGTTCTCCGCTCCTGAGGGTTGCTAAGGTTGGATTCAACACATTGGGGCGCCAGTGCTCTTTATCGTCCTCAACCCATCTGAGGAGGGGCTCGTTCAGTTTAGGCAGATCCAGGAAGAAGTGTTCTGTTAATCGGATTTCGGGGGTTCCACCGCAGATTTTGCACCTCGGGTTTATGAGTTCAATAGCATCAAGGGTCCGGCCGCAGGCGTCGCACTGGTCCCCCCTGGCTCCGGGGTAGCCGCAGTATGGGCAGGTTCCCTCCACGTAGCGGTCGGCCAGGAACCTGTTGCAGGAGGGGCAGAAGAGGGCCTGCATCCAGTCCTTGAAAATGTAACCCTTTTCCATGAGTTTGAGGAACATATCCTGGGTTATGCGCCAGTGGTTCTCCGTGTCAGTTTCAGTGAAAATGTCAAAGGTTATGCCCAGGCGCTGGAAGGTTTCAATGAAGCGAGGGTGGTAATAATCCACCACTTCCCTCGGGGTTATGCCCTCCTTTTCCGCCTTGACGGCTATGGGAGTGCCGTGGGTGTCGGAGCCGGAAACCATAAGGACTTCCCGCCCTTTAAGGCGGTTGTAGCGTGCGAAGATATCGGCGGGGAGGTAAGCCCCGGCGATGTGTCCAACGTGCAGGTCTCCGTTGCAATAAGGCCAGGCCACGCAGACCAGGATTTTCTCCCCCATGTGCCCCTCCTTTGGGTTAAAGGATACCATAAAACTGGGCATAAGTCAATGATTTTCACGGGTGGAGGAGGCTCCGCTTCCTCAGGGGGTCTCTCTTCGCCTTTTTCCCACCCCCGTTTGCTGCGGCTGAGCGTGGCTTAAGGCTCCCACTCGTGGGCAGGTTTCAGGAGAAGGCAACTCGCCCCCAATTTTGTTTTCGTGGGGGGACACCCCCCTGACCT
>DAOUBN010000025.1:0-11713 GCA_034432815.1 Anaerolineae bacterium
GGGACCATGCCCCCTCCCAGGGGGTTCGGGGGATGTGCCCCCGAGAAAACAAAAACTGGGGGCGAGCTGGCATCTCTTGAAACCCATCTACGAGGGGGCCCCTGAAGCCAGCTGAGCCTCAGGGAACGGGGGTGGGAAAAAAAGAAAAAGGCAGGGGACACCCCCCGCACTCCCTGGTTTTTCCCCACCCTCGCTGGCTGGGGGTTCGCCAGGGTCAAGGGTCCCACTCGTGGCCGGGTTGCAGGAGCTGCCTTCTCGCCCCTTTGGGAAAAGTAAGGAAAGGGCGGGGGGACCCCCCCCGCAACCCCCCGGCATGGGGGCTCTGCCCCCCTGCACCCCCCAATTTTTGGGGGCACATCCCCCAGGCTCCCTGGACCCCCAATTTTGGGGGACACCCCCGGCATGGGAGTTTTGCCCCCTGCACCCCCCTTGGGGGGAACACTCCGCAATCCCCAGGATGGGGCTCTGCCCTTTCCACCCCCTTTTGACCCGAATTGCAGGCGAGAAAGGCGTGGGGTAAAATTGAGGGTGAAAGAGGGGAAGCGATGGGAATCGGAGTTCTGTTCCTCCTCCTCTGGCTACAGCTCACGGCAGCCTGGTGCATCGTGGCGGCGGACTGGACCAGGGGGCTTGAGGTTCTACCTGGGCTGGCAATTATTGCTTTCGCCATTGGCTTCCTGCTGGCTTTATCCCGCTGGCCTCCTTTCCTGGCGCACCTCTACAGCCTGCTGACAGGCAGCTCTTTCTCCTTTGCCTTCACCTCCCTCGCCCTTCCGGAAAATCTGGAGTGGCGAGCCAGGCTCATGAACCTCGGCTGGCGGGTTCACCATTGGCTGCGGGACGCCTTAGCCGGGGAAGCCAGAGGCGACCCCATCGCTTTTGTGCTCCTGGTGAGCTTAACAGTGTGGTGGTCGGCTTACCTGGCCGTGTGGTGGGCCATGCGGGAGCGCAACGGGTGGCAGGCTGTGATCCCCGGCGGAGCCGTCATCGCCGTAAATACTTATTACGGCCCCCCAGCCCTGATCCTTTACCCCATAGCTTACACTTTCGGCTCCCTCCTCTTTATCCTGTGGCTCCATTTCAGGGAGCAAGAGGAAAGCTGGGCCCGCCACAGGGTAGGTTTTTCCCCTTACGCTTCCTTTGACTTCTTCCGCTACGGTCTGGCCTTCATCCTGCTGGCTTTGCTCCTGGCCTGGATCGCACCCGGAGCAAAGATCCAATCCGGGCTCGGGGCTTTCAGGGAAGGATGGGAGAAGGTCCAGAAGGAGTGGAACCGGCTTTTCCCCTCCCTCAAAGGATACCGGAGCCCGAAGGTAGGCCGGGCCGCCTTCGGCAAAGAGTTGAGCCTGGGCGGCCCCATCGCCCTCGGAGATATGGTGGTGATGGAAGTGGAGGCTTACCCCAGGGAAATGGCCCGCTACTGGAAGGCCGCATCTTACGATTTCTACACCGGGAGGGGCTGGGTAAACACCGACAATACCGCCTTCCCCTTTGAGGCTTGGGAGGAGCTGCCCGTCTTTACCTTTGAAATGCGGAAGCCCTTCACCCAGACCTATTACTATGTTGAGCCCGAAGGAAGACTCATCTTCGCCTCCTCCCAGCCCCTTTCGCTTTCGGAGAAAGCCTTCGTCATAGCCTCTGAAAGTGAGGGGAAACTGGAGCCTTCTCTCCTCCTGGCTTCAGAGCCCATAAAGCCTGGAGAAGCCCTGAGAGTGGTATCAGCAGTGAGCGTGGCCGATGAGGCGAGCCTGCGCCGGGCTGGCACCGATTACCCTTCCTGGGTAACGGCCCGCTACCTCCAGCTCCCTGCCGAACTGCCCCGGAGGGTCAGGGAGCTTGCCGTGGAGATCGCTTCCCGTTACGATAACCCCTACGATAAGGTCCTGGCCATTGAACGCTACCTGAGGGAGAACATGGTTTACAACGAGAAGATCCCTCCCCCGCCTGAGGGTGTGGATGCAGTGGATTACTTCCTCTTTGACCTGCGCCAGGGCTACTGCAATTATTATGCTTCGGCGATGGTGGTGATGGCCAGGGCCCTGGGGATACCGGCCCGCCTGGCGGCAGGCTACACCACCGGGGAATACCTTGCGGGAAAGGGGAGGTGGCGGGTGCGGGAGAAGCACGCCCATGCCTGGGTGGAGGTATTTTTCCCAAGCTACGGCTGGGTGGAATTTGAACCGACCTCGGCGCAACCGCCCATAGTGAGGCCATCGGGGGCTGAAGCGGCGCCCGGGACTGCTACCCGCAGGGAGCGCCCCCTCCGCATCCCCGAGGAAATTGAAATCCCTGAGGAAGAGGCTCCGGCCCCACCGGAGATCCCCGCCCGCGCTCCGGTTCCCCCGCAGGCTGGAAAATTCGCCAGGCTGTGGCCTCTGGTCCAGGGACTGGCAGCCCTGGCTCTCGCCCTGAAGGCGATCTGGCTGGAACTGGAACCGCCGGAGCTTCCCCCTGCTGCCCGGCTTTACCTGCGCCTGTTGAGGATGGGCCGGCTGGCAGGGGGCAAACCGAGCCTTTACCAGACGCCTCACGAATACGCAGGAAAGCTGGCCAGGCTCCTTCCGGACAAAGCCGAAGCCCTTGAAAGCCTGGCGGGTTTTTACCTTCAAGAAAGGTTTTCCCCGGAGCCGCCCGATGAGGAAGCGATGGCGAATCTGTGGAAGGAGATCTTCCCTTCCCTACTCCTGGCCCTTCTTAAGCAGCGCCGGAGCATATCGGGCGGCGAGGAAAAGGGGCAGGGTTATGATGGCGGTCCAGATCAGCACCGCAGCAATTCCCGTTAGCTGGGCATAAAGCTGATGGGGGAAATCCGGGATAAAGCCTTGCGCCACCCAGAGCCCGCTTACCCCCTGGCCGGAAACCCCCAGGTAATTCCCCGGGACCCCATTCCATCCTTCGCCGTATTCGCCGCTGGCCAGGAAAGCCGGGAGGAGGAGGCCGACAAGGCCTCCCAGGCCGCTCGTGGCCATCACCCCCGATGGATCCCCAAACCTGATGATTTCCTCCCAGAAGTATACGGCGAGGGGGAGGAGGAAACCGGCCGCAAAGCCTCCAAGCCACGAGGCCCAGAAGGGGATGAAAAAGCAGGAAGCTCCCCCCGCTATAAGCCCGGCTGTCCCTCCCCTCACAGCCATGAGGAGATCTCCATGGCCAACCGCAAGGAAAGAATAGAGGGAAGCCCCCAGCACTCCTCCCATCGCCGCCAGCAGAATGTTTACAACCCCAACCATCACGGAAACGGTGGGGATGGCGGAATAAATGGGGTGGCCGGCCAGGAAAGCCCCGGCACCGACTACGGCCAGCACAAAGCCGGCACCGGCCAGGAGGGGAAGATGGACCGGAGGCATGGTCGGGACAGGGGATGGTTTCCGGCGGAAGCCCAGAACGGCTATCCCCAGGGCCGAAACGAAAGCGCCTGTGAGGTGGGGCGAGGAGGCCCCCAGCAGGTCAATGAAGCCGTGGCCGAGCCCCGCATTTTCCCCCAGGTGGCAGAGCCACCCTCCACCCCAGACCCAGTTCCCCACAATGGGGTGGAGGAAAAAGGCCATCACGATCCCAACCAAGGCCAGGAGGAACCGGTTGGCCCTTCCCCAGAGGGTAGCCAGGGGGAAGAAAACGGCCAGGGAAACGAGGGAAAGACCATGGAGGAAAAGGGAGAAAGCTTCCGGAGAGAGCTTTTCCCCCCGGAGGAAAAAGCCGTAAAGGCCTGTTGCCCCCCAGCCCGGTCCCCATCGCACATCCAGGGGGGACCACTCCCAGATGAGGCCGTCAAGCCCTTTTACATCCCGGTGGATGAGGCCGATGCCCCCGAACTCAAAAGCGAACCCGCTCACAAAATAGCCCAGTGTCCCTATAGCCAGAGAGAGGAGGAAAACAAAGGCTATATCTCTGGCTTCCTCAGGCTTCCTTCCCCCCACAGCCACAAGGGCCAGCCCCAGAGGAAGGAGCAGACTCAGAAGGCTTATCATCGTTCAGCCTCCTTCTGGAAATTTTGTCCGAGGAGATCGCCATGAAGTTCATAGCCGACAGCATGCTGGGCTCCCTTGCCAAATGGCTCCGCATCCTGGGCTACGATACCCTTTACTTCCCTAACCTGGACGATGACGAACTGGCTTACCGGGCAATAGCCGAAGACAGGGTTCTCCTCACCCGCGACCAGGAGCTCGCCCGCAGGAGAGGAGTCCGGGCCCTCCTTATAGAGAGCGCTTCCCTTGAAGAGCAGATCCTCCAGGTATTCAGGGAACTGAAGCTTGAAACGAGAAACTGCTTCTCCCGCTGCCCCGTGTGCAACGAGCCCCTCACCCCTGTGGACAAAGAGAGCATCCGGGACAGGGTCCCGCCTTACGTCTTCCAGACCCACGAACAATTCAGCCTCTGCCCTGGCTGCCAGCGCGTTTACTGGAGGGGAAGCCACTGGCAGAAAATGAAGGAGATGCTGGACAGCCTTTTCCCCGAACATCTTTCTAGGAGCTAGGAGGTGATTGCGATGCTCCACTTTTTCCTCTGTCTTGTAATAGGACTTGGCGCCGGCTTCCTCAGCGGCCTCATCGGAATAGGCGGCGGGGTTGTGGTAGTCCCCGCCCTCGTATACATCTTCAGGATGCCCCAGCACTACGCTCAGGGCACCACGCTGGCCATGCTCGTTCCACCCATAGGAATCCTGGCCGCCTACACCTACTACCGGCAGGGCTTCGTCAACCTGAAGTTCGCCATCCTCCTCGCCCTCGGCTTCTTCGCAGGAGGACTGCTGGGAGCCAGGCTTGCGGTGCATCTGCCCAACGATCTCCTCAGGAAGATTTTCGGGTTTGCCATGCTCCTCATAGCTCTGAAGATGATCCTGGAATGAAGCGGAGCAAGAGAGCCAGCCCGAAAACCAGGGCCACGACGATTTGCCCCGGCTCCAGAGGCCCCAGCACCCCCGTCACATCGCCCCGGAGGAAACGGAGAAGGAAATCAAAGGGAAGGTAACCGAGGGCGTAAGCCAGAAAGACGTTGCCCGCTTCGCCCTTCCGGAGGTAAAGCACGAGGAGAAGGACAAAGAGCAGGGCGCTCCAGATAGCCCCCGCAGGCTGAACCGGGAAGCGGTAAGCTCTGACCCCGTAGACATCGGGGAGGAAGGAGGCCAGGAAGCCTTTCCATTCCCTTCCGTAGGCGAACCCAGCTGTGTGGCATGCCCACCATCCCAGGGCCTGTGCGGGCGCAAGGGCCAGGGAAGCAACATCCAGAAGCTCCCTGAGGCTCAGCCTCTGGAATCGGGCGAAGAAGATGAGCGCCAGGAGGCCGCCGGCCAGGGCTGTGGAGAAAGCCAGCCCTCCCCGCCAGAGCTGCCATGCTTCCCCCAGGTTCTCCGAAAAATACTCCCGGTTGGCCGCCACAAAACCCACCCTGCCCAGGATCAAGCCCCCAGCCATGCTCCAGATCAGGGCATCAAAAGCCTTCTCCATGCCCCAGCGCTTCCTCCCGGCCCAGAGGAAAAAGGCGGAACCGACCAGAACTCCCAGCGTCATGAGCACGGAATAAGGCGTCACAGGCCACTTCCAGATCCAGAAAAGGGGCTTCAAGGACTACCTCCTTTCCAGCCGGATGAAATCCACAGCCGCCGCCAGAGTCCGGGCATCAGGGTTGTATCCAAGCCGGAGGTAAACGTCATCACCTTCTCTCTCCAGGCCGGACCCCGGAGGACTCCCCTTTACCCCGATGAAGGCATAGCACGGGCCCACCGAAGGCCCGCTTAGCCCGAGGGATCTGAGGACTTCTGGAGCATTCCCGGGCCAGGAGCCTCCGTAGACGGCCCCAACCACTATGCTCCCCGGAGTTATACCATCCACGAAGGAACGGAAAGCCTCTTCATCCCCCGACCCGAAAGCCCTGAGCGCCAGAATCTCCCCCTTCTCAGGCTCAACCACGGCCAGGTTGAGCCCGGCCCTGTTGAGGGAGGCGTTCTTCCCCCCCACCGTTATGAAGGCAAAGCCCTGCCCCGAGTGGATCTCCAGCTCGGCGGGAGAATTAACCCCGCTCGAGCCTATGGCGAAATCGGGGGGGAACACCCTGCGAGGGGAGGCGGTGTGCGAGAACCGCAACTCAAGCCTGCTGAGGCCGCGGGAGAGCAGGCCATCGGGGATGGGGAACGAGAGCTCGTTCCACCCTGGGGAAAGTTCCGCTTCCCCAAGGAGAACCCCGTTGAGCCGGACCTCCACGCGTTGCCCGGGAGAGCCAGGGTAGGTGAAGGGCGCGACCCTGATGGCCAGGGCAAAAGGCCCTTCCCCCATCGGGGGAAGATAAACGAGGGCTCGCTTTGAGACAGCCCAGACGGCGCTCGATCCAGCCACTTCCTCGTTCCTGTCCCACCCCTCGCCGAGGTAAGGAAAAGCCTCTTCGGTGCCAAAGTCCACCTCCAGGGATGAAGGGGGAGAGGGAGCCAGAACCCTGCAGACTTTCACCCCGCTGCCCTCAAGGCAAGGCTCCACCGGCAGAATCCTCTCCACGAGTTCCACTGTCCTGGTGTAAGTGTCGGAATAGGGCGGCCTGCCAGGCGCTGGGGGCAGGACCACGAGGTAACGGATGTCGTAAAGGCGGACAAGTTCCTGAGCCTGGGCTCTGGCCCTGGCCTCAAGCTCCGGAGATACCTCCTGGTAAGTTTCGGCCGAAACTATGGCCTGGAAGAAGGGCAGACGAAGGAAGTAATCAAACTGAAAGGGGGGATTGCGGGAGATGTTCCCGGCCAGAAGCTTCTTGCCGTGGGCCGTCTGGTAATACTGGGCCTGAGTGCTCTCGGCTCCCACCATCCCGAAACTGTTGCGCCAGCCGAGGGGCAACTGGAGAATGGCGAAATCCCCTTCCTCCTGGGCCAGGAGGAAGAGAGGCGCAGGTATCCTGGCATCGGTGAGGGGCAAGGGTATGGCCAGGTGCTCGGCAAGGATCAGGATTGCCAGGATCACCCCAACAACCCTGGAGAAGAGAGGGGAGAAACGGCGCGCCAGCAGGCTCAGAACCCTCTGCCCTCCCAGGGCTATCAGGACGGCCAGGCAGAGGGTCAGGATGACGCTGAAGCGGTTCGGCACCCGGTTGGCCCTGAAGATGGGGATGTAATGGAGCAGGGCAAAGGGCATCGGTATGGTGACGGGGATCCCGTCCATGTCAAAGACGTGGCGCCCGTTTACCTGAAGCACAGGGCCGAGGCAAAAGGAAGCGAAGAGGAGGGCTTGCGCCACCCAGATCCTGACCTCCTTATCCGGACGCTTGAGGAGGGCCATCGCCGCAATGGCCAGGGAGAAATAGCCCAGGAATACCGTGTTCACATCGGAGAAGCGGGATGTGCCCTCCTGGACCGCCCTGAGCTCCCTTTCCCATCCGCCTCCAAGCCAGGGGTGGAGGGCCGTGGGGGTAAAGAAACCCAGAAGATCGGTGGACAGCTTGAGGGCATCGCCCCACCCTTTGAGTTCGTATTCCCCCTGAATGAACTCCCGCAGGATCGGGAAGAGCATCGGCCAGTAAGTGAGCAGGACGGCCAGGACCAGGAGGGAAAGCCTCACAAGCAACCCCTGACGGAGCAGTTCTTTCCGGCGCAGGAGGAGGTAAAGAGCGGAAAAGATGAAGAGGAAAGTGCCGAAGATCATCTCGCAGAGCATGGCCAGAGTGGCGAAAAGGCCCGCCAGGATGGGGTTCCTGAGCCCCGGCTCCTCTGCAGTTTTGATGAAGAAGAGGACGTAGAAAGGCAGCCACTGAGTGCTTACCATGTCGTAGTGGCCGAGGGCGGCGTAAACGAACCGGTTGGAAGCGAAAGCGTAGAAGATCCCGGCCAGCATGGCGGCTATCCGGGCATGTTCACCGAAGCCGCCCCGCCGGAGGAGGTAAAGGGACAAGAGGTAAGCCCCCCACCCGCTCACAACCCAGGTGAAGATCAGCACCAGATTGCTCGCCAGGGGCAGGGGGAGGAAATAGGTGAGGGGGAGGGCCAGAGCGCAGTTGAAGACATTGTAGGTGTAGAGGATGAGTTTCGTCCCCACCGGGAAGAAGATGTAATCGGTGGAAAGGGGAGAGGTGCGAAGCTCAAGCAGGGAATGCCTGAACCACCAGATGTTCCAGATGAAAGTGTATTCGTCAAAGGCCCAGAGGGTGCTTCCAGGGACATGGGTGCTCATGTGAGAAAGGAGGGGGTATGTGAGCAGCAAGGTAAGGACGAGGAAGAGCACCGGGGCCAGGGCTTTCATCGGGCGTTTCTCCTCCGGCTTTCTTGAGATGGCTTAAGCCGCAAGGACCCTGCGCATTATCGCAAGGGCCCGGTCTATGTCCTCTGCCGTTATGCCGTAGTGGGTCACGGCTCTTATCCTCTTGCCCTCTATTGGGAGCATGAGCACGCCCTCTTCCTTCAGCCGGGCAGTGAACTCCTGAGGGGTCATTCTGGGGTGGTCAAACTCAAAGATTACGATGTTGGTCCTGACCTTTTCCGGGTCAATCCTGACCCCTGGAAGCTCGGCAAGGCCTTCGGCCAGCCGCCGGGCGTTCTCGTGGTCCTCCGCAAGCCTGTCCACCATTTTAGTCAGGGCCACGATGCCTGCCGCCGCCAGAACCCCAACCTGTCTCATCCCTCCGCCCACCATCTTGCGGATGCGCCTGGCTTCCGCTATGAAATCGGATGGCCCGCATACCAGGGAGCCGACGGGGGCGGAAAGCCCCTTTGAGAGGCAGAACATCACCGAATCCACATCCTTCACCAGTTCTTTGACATCAACCCCCAGGGCTATGGCGGCGTTGAAAATGCGAGCACCATCCAGGTGGACTTTAAGGCCATAGCGGCGGGCCAGCTGCGCCACCTGAGAGGTGTATTCGGGGGTGAGGACTGCCCCGCCGCAGCGGTTGTGGGTGTTCTCAAGGCAGATGAGGCGGGTGCGGGGGAAGTGGATGTTCTCCGGCCTTATGGCCGCTTCTATATCCTCAAGGGCCATGGTCCCATCAGGCTGGTTGCGGACCGGTCGGGGGTGAACTCCTCCCAGAGCCGCTATCCCCCCCACCTCGTAGAGGAAGGTGTGGGACCAGTCCCCCAGGATTACCTCGTCGCCGCGGCCGCAGTGGGTGAGGATGCTCACCAGGTTGCCCATTGTCCCGCTGGCCACAAAGAGCGCAGCCTCCTTGCCCATTTTCTCGGCGGCCATCTCCTGGAGGCGGTTGACCGTCGGGTCTTCCCCGAAGACGTCATCCCCCACCTCAGCTTCATACATCGCCCTTCGCATTTCAGGAGTGGGCAGGGTAACGGTATCGCTCCGCAGGTCAATCATGGCTAATACCTCCTGACGATCGCTCTGTAAGTTTCGGGCTGTCTCCACTGGAGGAGCTGGGTTTCCTCCCGCCGCTTGCGGACCTCGTCCAGCTCCAGGGTGGCGATGGCATAGCCCTCAATGGGCTCATCAATGATAGTTCGCTTCTGGCCATCGGGCCCCACCACCATGCTCATCCCTCCGAAGGAATAGGCGTAATCTTCCCCAACCCTGTTCACGGCCACTATGAAGGTGGAGTTCTCATAAGCGCGAGCCTTGACGTAGGTTTCCCATTCGTCCATGGCGGCCGCTTCCCAGTTGGCCAGGACGCAGATTATCTCCGCTCCGTTGAGAGTGAGAGAGCGGGCCACTTCGGGGAAAGCCAGGTCCCAGCCTATCATCACCCCCACCATCCCCAGGCCTGTCTCAAAGACAGGGTAGCGGAACCCCGAGCGGAAAGCCATCCTCTCCTCGCCCCTGAGGTGCACCTTGCGGTAATCTCCTATCACTTCCCCATCGGGGCCCAAAAGCACCGCAGCATTGTAGATTATGGTCTCAACTTTCTCCTTTACAGGCATCCCAAAGAGGATGTGGACGCTGAACTCGGAGGCTTTCCTTGAGATCACGTTAACGACATGGCCGGGGATCCTCTCGGCCATATCGGTGAAGCGGACCCCGCATTCGTATCCGGTCACCGCCAGCTCGGGGAAGACTATGAGGTCAACCTTCTGCTCCAGGGCTATCCGCTCTATGAACTCCACCATCCTGGAAAGGTTGACCTCGGGCTCCGAGACCTTCGGGGCCATCTGGACGAGCGCTACAGTGACAGGGGCCATTTTCTTTCCTCCTTTTCCAGGGCTTCTTTCAGTTCGTCGGGCGTGTTTATGTTAACGAAGGAGGCCAGCTCGGGGTCAAAGAAGCGGATCACCTCCTCCTCCACATAGCGGACTTTAACGGATGGCAGGAAGAGAATTATCTTGTCTTCTTCCTCCGTCAGGAGCCTTTCAATGGGGCCGAGGCAATTTCTGGAGTAAACGGCGTGGAGGGGCTCAGGCCCTCTTCTCAAAAGAGGCATGACCACGTCATAGTGGGGGGCCAGGGCTGCTAAGTAACGGAGAAGGTCCAGGTTGAGGAAAGGCATGTCGCACGCCAGCACCAGGCAGTAATGGCAGCGGGCCTCCCTTATGGCCGAATATATCCCCACCAGGGAACTGCGCCTGGGAAAGGCATCCTCAACTATCCTGGCTCCGGTAAAGGCGAAGGGCTCCGGATCCTTGGTCACGATGAAGACATCCTCCGAAAGGAGGGCGCACCTGGAAAGGATGCGCTCTATGAGGGGGCGGCCCTGCCAGGGGAGCAGGGCTTTGTTGAAACCCATCCTGGAGCTGAGCCCCCCTGCCAGGACCGCCACGCTGATCATTCCTCTTTCCTCCTGGCCTCTTTGAGGGCCTTCAGTTCCTTCTCAACCCAACTCTGCCTCAGTTCAATGCTCAGAATCAGGATGAAGGACACAAGCCATACCACAGCATAAGCAGCGAAAAGGTAGGCCATTTCACTCTCCTCCTCTTATGTTTTCCAGCTCTGCTCTCAGGCTCTCCAGGCGGAAGCGCTGGATGAGGAGCACAAAGTAGAAGAGGGTGAAAGCCGCCAGGCAGATTAAGAGGGTCCAGAGCATTCTGGGGGTCAGGGAGAAGCCTTGGGAGGTGAAAATGACGGGGTGGATGGTCCTCCACCAGCGGATGGCGAAGAAATCCAGGGGGACCGAGGCGAACCCCGCAATTCCGAAGACCGAAGCCAGCCTGGCCCTTCGGTGAGGTTCCTCCGTCATCGCTCTGAGCATCATGTAAGCCCCGTAGATCACCCAGACCACTGCCGAGAGGGTCAGCCTCGGATCCCATGTCCACCAGGTGTTCCAGACCGGCCTCGCCCATATTGAGCCGGTGATGATGGCGATGGTCATGAAGGCGAGGCCTATCTCTGCGGAAGAGATGGCTAAGCGGTCCCATTTGAGATCCCTTCTCCACAGGTAGAGGATGCTTCCCAGGAAAGTCACGAAGAAGGCGAAGAAGCCCACCCAGGCCGAGGGGACGTGGAAGTAGAAGATGCGCTGGACATGGCCCATGGTAGCCTCGGTTGGGGCGAAAATCAGGGCCATATAGAGGCCCAGGATTATGCCGACGGCTGCCAGAAGTATAAGGAAACGGTTCAGAGCTGTGCCCATCTTCACCTCCTTGAGCTTTGGAAGGTATTATAGCACTATGCCGGTTGGTGGCAAGCGCCGTGGGAGAAACAAGGGGTCAGGGAGAGTCCATCCTCCTGCACCCCGATTTTCCCCACCCTCGTTTGCAGAGGGTTCGCCGGCGTTCATGGTCCCCCTCGTGGCCGGGTTGCAGGAGTTGCCTTCTCGCCCCTTTGGGAAAAGGAAGGAAAGGGCGGGGGGACACCCCCCGCAACCCCCC
>DAOUBN010000026.1:0-9249 GCA_034432815.1 Anaerolineae bacterium
TTGAGGACAAGCAACAAGCCACCACAAACCGCCTGGAGTAAAATTATTAGCCCGGGCTAACCCTGAACAAGTAAGAGGAGCCCAACGGATCACGGATGAGCCGCAGCGCCGAAGGCGCTGTCGGCTCTATCCGCAGGTTGGGCGGGCTGTTGATCTATATGTTTTGCAGATCCCATTGCAGGGCGAATCTCTTCCCACTTGACTGCTATACCCTCCTGAACAGCCCGCTTTAATTGCCTTTGTTTGGAGTTCAAATTGGACTTGCCCGTTTTAACCTCGATAAAAACAATCTGCCTGACTTCTCCGTCACTTAGCCCGTCAAAAACAATCAAGTCTATCGGAGTGCCAATGAATCGGGCATCCTTGGGGTTGTAGGTAAAATCTGGTAGGAAAGGAGCAATGTGTTCTGTAACTTTTCCTGTAATGACCGATTGACTTCGTTGAATCGCGTCTTGTCGTGTTTTCTCCTCGTAATCTTTTTTCCACTGTTCAAATTGAACCTCTGCCTCTCTACGAGCAATATCTAATTGTTCCTTCCGAATCCTTTCAATCTCTTGCTCTTTCCACTGATGCAATTGTTTTTGGGCCTCGCTATAAGCAGTTTCTATTTGCTTCTGGAGTTGCTCCTGGAGTTCCTGACTAAATCTGGACCTGAGCGAGTAATACTTATATACCAGAATGACAATAATAATTATAGAGACCAAAAGCAGAAAAAGTAATGCTATGAAGGCCAGAATTGCCAGGTCGTCCATAGGCTATTCGCTCCTTTAGTCAACCGGGTCGTAAAATTCGTTGTAATATTACGGGTTACTCCTGGCTTACGCCCGCCCAACTATTGCTTTAACTGATGGCCTCAGTGTAACGGCCTATCTGCTGACTTACTCCGCAATTGGTGCAAAAACCAGGCGTCCATCTAAGAGCAAAATTGCGGAATGCGTCAGCTTCTGTGTTAGGTTCTCTTTCCGAAAGCGTGCTCCGCCATCCCGGCGCAAAAGCTTATATACACTATAAGCTGCCAAAAGTCAAATCTGGTGAGAATTATTTACTTTAGCAGCGTGAACCCCGCCGGAAACTGTTCACGTTTTTCCGAAACTCTTTGGCGGCTGGACCCTGGAAAAGCAGTTGGAGCACCCGCACAGCTTTGACAAAAGGGGGGAAAGGTGGTATTATATTGGCGAACTCAATGGTGAGGGGCGGAAAGGGGTTTTGCGTTCCGTCCCTCAAATTTTTTGCGAGGCATTCAAATCATGAGGCGCATTTCCATCGTCCTGTTATTCGCTGACCTGGCCCTTGCGGCCTGCTATCCCGTCCTCACAACCGCCCCGTCAGGGCCTACCCTGCGCCCAACTTTCACCCCAACCCTTTCGCCTTCAACCTTCACCCCGGCCCTCTCGCCCCTTCCTTCCCCCGCGCCGCTTCCGGAACCCCCCACGGAACCGCCTCCCCTGGAGCTGGCCGACTGGCCCGCCCTGGAACTTAAAGATTGGCCGCGCCCCCAGGACGATAACGGCCGGGGCGTCCATTTCCTGGCCCAGCCCTATTTCACTGACGAAGAGCTTGACCTTAACGTGGCCAGAGTCAGAGAGCTTGGCCTCAAGTGGTGCGTGGTCCATTACGGCGATGAGATCCAGCTGGAGAGAGCAGCCCGCCGCTTCAAAGAAGCCGGGATAACTGTGGTCTGGCGGAAAATGCTCAGCCCCTACCAGCAGTATTACGATTGGGGTCGGGACATAAAGATCCTGCTGGAAATCGGCATGCCCCCTTACATGCAGATCTACAATGAGCCGAGCCTGCCGGCCGAGTGGGGGGAAAGGCCCATAGATAAAGCCCTTTTCCTTGAGAATTTCCTGCAGGCGGCGAGGGATGTCTACAACAGTGGGGGTTTCGTGGGCCTGCAGTTTGTGAACAGGGACTGGCTAAGGGATGCCCTGCGGGCCATAAAGGCCCGGAAAGGCGATAAAATCTTCCACAGGATGTTCTTCGTCGCCCACTCCTACGGCCTCAACCACCCCCCCGATTACCTGGAAGACGAGAACGGGGTGATGGGTTTCCTCAGCTTCGTGGAGGTCTTCCGGGAGGAGATAGGCTTCATACCGCCCGTGATAATCGGGGAAGGGGGGTGGAAGGTGGGCTCCGATGAGGACAAACGCTACCCCCCAATTGACGAAATAAAGCACAGGGATTACCACATTGAGGTCTACAACTGGTTCTGCACTGGAAAGATGTCCGACGGCCGCCCTCTCCCCGATTTCCTCTTCGCCTTCTGCCCCTGGATCCTGGCCGGCAAGCTGGACGACAGGGCCTGGTTTGACAGCTTCGCCGGGGACCGAACCCTCCTGATTGAGGCGCTCAAGAACATGCCGCCATGCCGGAGGAAATTCTCGTGGGAGAAGTGATCCGTTTCACCCTGGCTGAAACTTCCTGGGGCTGGATGGCAGTGGCCTTTTCGGACCTGGGCCTCGTGGGCTCCACTCTCCCCTCATCCACGAAAGAAGAGGCCGCTGAGAAGATCCTTGCCTCCTGGCCTGGAGCTCTCCCGGAAGAGGACGCCCTTGAAGAGTTGAAGGAGCTTCTGGTCCGGTATTTCAACGGCGAAAGGGTGGAATTCAGCTTCCCCCTTGACCTGCGCGGCACGGCTTTCCAGAATAAAGTATGGGAAGTAGTGAGGGGCATTCCCTGGGGGCGGACCATGACTTACGGAGAAGTGGCGGCCGCAGTGGGAAAGCCCGGCGCTGCCAGGGCAGTGGGGCAGGCCCTGGCCCGCAACCCCCTCCCCATCATAGTCCCCTGCCACAGAGTGATCGGCTCTTCGGGAAAGCTTGTGGGGTTCGGCGGGGGGATTGAGCTCAAGGAAAGGCTTCTGGCCCTTGAGGGGAAAATCCGGCCATGAGGATCGGGATTGACGCCCGGATGGCCTACTACAGCAGGGCCGGGATTGGCCGTTATGTGATAAACCTGGTGAAAGCCCTGAGGGAGCTTAACCCTCCTGAAGAGTTCGTGATACTCCAGTCCCGCAGGGACAGGACCCCGCTGGCTGCGCCTCCTTTCAGGACCTCTTACCTCTGGACCCCATCCCACCACCGCCTGGAGCAGTTGACCCTGCCCCTTGAGCTCTGGCCCCACAGGCTCACCCTCCTCCACAGCCCCGATTTCATCCCTCCTTTCCGCTTCCCCGGCCTTTCGGTCATAACCGTTCACGACCTGGCTTTCCTCATCTACCCTCAGATCCTGACCAGCGATAGCATCCGGTATTACGGCCAGATTGAGGAGGCTGTGGAGAGAGCCGACCACATAATAGCCGTATCGGAGTGGACGAAGAAGGATTTGGTGGAGAGGCTGGGGGTCCCTGAGGCCAGGATCACGGTGGTCTACGAAGCCGCCGAAGAAATCTACCGCCCCATTGACCCCCAGGAAGCCAGGTGCAGGGTCCGGGAGCTTTTCAGCCTGGACGAGCGCTTCATCCTCTTCGTCAGCACCATAGAGCCCCGCAAGAATGTCCCAACCCTCCTCAGGGCCTTCAGGATCGTGCGGGAGAGGTGCCGGGAAGAGGTTAAGCTCGTCCTGGTGGGGGGAAAGGGGTGGCTTTCGGAGAGGGTTTTTGAGATGGTGGATGAGCTCAACCTCCGGGGGGATGTGCTTTTCCTCGGGTTTGTCCCGGCCGAAAAGCTCCTTTACCTTTATAATGCGGCATCCCTCCTGGCCCATCCGGCCCTTTACGAGGGCTTCGGCCTGCCCATCCTGGAAGCGATGGCCTGCGGCCTGCCGGTGGTGGCCTCCAAGGTTGCCTCCATCCCTGAAGTCACCGGGAGCGCGGCATTGCTGGTGGACCCCGAAGACGAGGAGGCCCTGGCCGCAGCTATAAGGCGCATCCTCAAGGAACCCGAGGTCGCCAGGGAACTGAGGGAGAAGGGCCTGAAGAGGGCCGCCCAGTTCTCCTGGAAGAAGACAGCGGCCCAGACCCTGGAAGTTTACCGCAAGGTGCTGGGGGAGAAATGAAGAGGCTCCTCGCCATAATGCCTGTGATGCCCTACCCGCCCCATCAGGGGACCAACATCCGCAATTACAACCTCCTCCGCCACCTGGCCAACGAATACGAAATCCACCTCCTCACTTTTTACGAAGGCCAGGAGCCTACAGTCCCCGAGCCCCTGAAAGAAATCTGCCGGGTTGTGGAAGCTGTCCCTGGTCCTGTCCACTCCTTAGCCAGGCGCCTCATCCGTCTCTTCTCCTCCCCCCTGCCTGATGTGGTTTACCGCAGGGCTTCGCCTCTCCTGCTGGAACGCCTCAGGGAGCTCGCCGCACGACACTGCTACGACATTGTCCACGTGGAAGGGTTAGAAGTGGCTCAGTATGGGTTGTGGCTTGCGAGCCGGAGGGAGGGGAGGAAGCCTGGCCTCGTCTTTGGGGATCAGAACGCTGAATATCTCCTGCAGAAGAGAGCCTTTGAGACTGACATCCGCCAGCCCCGATACTGGTGGGTGGCTTTCTACTCCCTCCTCCAGTGGGCCAAGCTGGCCCGCTACGAGGCCAGGGTTTGCCGGGCCTTCGATCGGGTGGTGGCCGTCTCCGAAGCTGACAGGGAAGCCCTGAGGAGGCTGGTTCCGGGGCTTGATGTCCGGGTTGTCCCCAACGGAGTGGATGTGGACTTCTACGCCCGGTTTTCCCCCCGAAACTCGCCCCTTCCCGACTGGAGCCCTCAGGCCCTGGTCTTCACTGGAAAGATGGATTTCCGCCCCAACGTGGATGCGGCTCTCTGGTTTGCCCGGGAAGTCCTCCCCAGGATCAGGGAGCGCTACCCACAGGCCCGCTTCTACGTGGTGGGGAAGAGCCCTCACCCGCGGCTGAAGCCCCTTATGGGTCGGGAGGATGTGGTGGTTACTGGCTATGTGGAAGACATACGCCCGTTCCTGGCTTTCGCTTCGGTCTTCGTGGTCCCCATCAGGATGGGAGGGGGAACCCGGCTCAAAGTCCTGGAAGCGATGGCCATGAGGAAAGCGGTGGTTTCCACCACCCTGGGAGCCGAAGGCTACCCCTTCCAGCATGGCCGACACCTCCTCCTGGCCGATGATCCTGCATCCTTTGCCGAGGCCGTCTGCAGGCTCTTGGGAGATGAAGCGGAGAGGACGAGGCTCGGGGAAGAGGCTTTCAGGCTCGTGAATGGGGAATACCGCTGGGAGAGGATAATCGGAACCCTCAAAGAAACCTACCGGGAGCTCCTTTCAGAATGAGGAGGCCTTTCGCTCTGGCCAACTGGAAGATGTCCATGACTGTAGAAGAGACCAGGGCTTTCATCCGCCAGTTCCTCCCCCTGGTGGAAGGATTCGTGGACAGGGTGGACATTGTGATATGCCCGCCGTATACGGCCCTCTACATGGCCCGGCTGGAGCTGGAGGGAAGCGGCGTTCAGCTTGGGGCCCAGAACCTCCACCCTGGCCCGGGGTTAGCCTGGACCGGAGAAATATCGGCGCAGTTGCTTGCGGATGTGGGCTGCACCTGGGTCATGCTGGGGCACTGGGAGCGCCGCCGCCACTTCGGCGAGGACGATGAGTTTGTGAACCGCAAAGTCCAGGCTGCCCTTGAGGCGGGCCTTCGTCCCATCCTGCTGGTGGGGGAGCCCGCCGATTACTCCGGAGAGCCAGAATCCTTCCTCAGCAAGCAGCTTGAGGTCCTGACCCGCGGATGCTCTGCCCGGGACATTGAAAGGATGGTTTTCGTCTATGAGCCAGAGGGGGCGATAGGGGTTGAGAGGCCGGCTTCCCTGGAGCGGATAAAGAAGGGTTGCGCGTTCCTGAGGGAAAGGCTCCGGGAGGCCTTCGGAGAAGCAGCCTGGAAAGTCCGGATAATTTACGGGGGCAGCGTCTCCCCCGAATTCGCCCCTGCCATCCTCTCCATCCCCGATGTGGACGGCCTCGGCGCAACCCGCAAGGGCCGCGATCCCGGAACTTTTGCCTCCATAGTCAGGCTGATTGCGGAAACGAAGGGCGTCTTCTGAGGCGGCAGATTGCAAATTCACCCGAGAGGAGGCGAAAGGCGAAGCCTCCCATGCCGGGGGCGGGAGATGCGCCCCAGAAAATGGGGGGTGCAGGGGGGCAAGGCCCCCATGCCAGGGGGTCTGGGGGATGTGCCCCCAGAAAAACAAATCAAGGGGCGATAAGCTACCTCCTGCAACCTGGCCACGAGGGGGACCCTTAACCCCGGCGAACTCCAAGCAAACGAGGGTGGGGAAATAAAAAGCAGGGGGCACAGCCCCCTGCACCTCCTGTTTGCCATTTCCCCCCTTTATCGGAAATGTGATATAATCCCCCCAGGAGGTGGGATAGTTCATGGATTTTAATTTTCTTTACCTTCTCGCCGAAAAGGCTGGTCTCTTTTTCTTCCACTTCTTCACCCTGCTGGCTCTCCAGGCGGGATTGTTCCTGGCTTATACTCTGAGGAAGCGTTCGGGGGATGAGAAATACGCCTATGCCCTGTTAGCCTTCGCTTCCATCATCCTTTTCCGCCTCCTTCTCCTGGCGGCCGGGATCCTGGCTCCTGAGCTTCTTCCGCCCCTGGAGCGGTTGGGGGAGATCGCAACCCTGGCCTTCCTCCTGGCGGCTTTCTCCCTTCCAGCTTCCCGAACTGCCAGGAATGCCGCCCTCCTCTTCTTCCTCTCCCTGGCCGCATTGCTTTACCTGGCCGACACCCTGAGCTGGCCCCTCCAGCCGGCCGCAGGGGAATACAACGTTTCGGCAAGGGCAGCGATATGGGGCTTTCTGGGGGCGGCGTTAGGGCTTGGGGGAGCGATCAGCGCACTGGCAGGGCCTGGAGATCCCCTCTCCGCCGGCTTCTTCCTGGTCCTCTCCCTCGGCCACCTGCTCCAGGTCCTGAACCCCCAGGGCGTGCATGGGATGCCCCTCTGGGTCCGCTGGGCGGAAATGGCTGCTTTCCCCCTCTTCACCCTCCCCCTCCTGAGGGACTTATCAAAGCCGACCAGGGCGGCAGAATCCCCTCAGGTTGCCGAGGCCCTGAGCTTCGTGAAATTCTATGAGGCCGCTTACAGGGGCACTTTCTCCCTGGACCTGCCGGTGGTTATGGAAAACGTGGCAGTAGGTGTGGCAAAGGCCATGGACGCCCAGGGCGGATTCGTCCTGATCCTGGACGATGAGAACCCGGACGTGGCCCTGGCCGCAGTTTGTCTTGATGGAGGAGTGAAGAGGTTCAGGGTCGCCTTCGCCCAGAACCCTTTCCTTGAGGAAGCCTTCCGCTCGCGAGGCCCAACCCTTGTGCGGGATCCTGGCCTGCTGGCGCAGTGGGGGAAGATCCTGGAAGCCAGGCCCCTCAGCCTAGCCTTCGCCCCAGTGATAAGCCGCGATGCCGTAACAGGCATAGTGGGAGCCTGGTTTGACCGGGAACTTTCCCTCCCCGAGTGGCAGGTCTGGCTTCTCAGGAGCATCGCCGAAGAGATGCGCCTGGCAATTGAAAGGGCCAGGATCTACCGGGCCCTTGAAAGGAAAACGGAAGAGCTCTCCTGGGAAATCCGCAACAAAGAAAAAGAGCTGGCCCGCTACCAGGCCATCATCAGAGAAGCGAGGGAACGGAAGGAGGAGGAATCGCAGGAGATCCTTGACCGCATCGCTTTCCTGGAGAAGAGGACCAGGGAGCTGGAGGAAGAACTGGAGAAAGCTCGCCGGGAGGCGGAGGAATTCAGAACTCAGGCCACGGCGGAATCGGCTAAGGTCAGGGCCCTCCAGGACCAGCTCAGAAGCTTCATGGAAAAGGGCGGGCCTTCCGATGAACTCCTCAGCATCCTGCCCCTGGGCCTGATCCTGGCCGACGCCTCGGGCAAGATAACCTGGGGCAATGAGGCGGCTGAGGAGATCCTGGGGTGGCCTCTGAGGGAATTTGTGGGGCAGCACCTATCAAACCTCGTGGAAGACCCCAGATGGCTATCCGCTGTGGAAAAGGTTGTCAAAGGGGAGGACAGGGCTGTAACCCCGCTGGAACTGGGGAAGAAGACCCTGAGGGCCGAGCTGGTCCGGCACAGTTCCGGCATCCTCTTAACCTTATCCGACATCACCGAGGAGGCGGAGGCTCAGAGGACCAGGGACCGCTTCATAGCCTCCCTGGCTTCCGACATCAGGAACCCCCTGAGCATAATCATAGGCTACACCGAATTGCTCCTGAGCGATGCGGTGGGGCTCGTGGGGGAGATGCAGAGGCGCTTCCTCCTCAAGGTAAAATCGGCTGTTGAGAAGCTCCACCACCTGGTCAACGATCTCCTCAACATGGCGGCCATTGACAGCGGCTCTTTCAGCCTCAGGTTCGCCCCTGTAGAGGTTGAAGAAATAGTGGGCGAAACCATGCCTCTGGTTCGGGCTCGTATGGAGTCGGCTGAAGTCAAGGTGGAGGTGAAGGTTCAGGAAGGCCTTCCGCCGGTGGAGGTGGATTTTGAGAGCATCCGCTACGTCCTGAGCACCCTTCTTTCCAACGCCGCGGCCTGCTCCCCTCCCGGCAGCACGATACGCCTTGAGGTCGGAGCCGAGCCCCCTGAAGGAGAACCCCAATACCTCAAGCTCAGTGTGACGGACGCGGGAGGAGGGCTGACCAGCGAGGACCTCAGCCGGGTCTTCACCCGCTTCGCTTTCCCCGACCAGGCTCTGATCCGGGGGCTTGGAGAGAAAGGGGTCGGCCTGTCCCTGGCCAAAACGATTGTGGAAATGCACGGTGGGCGCATCTGGGCTGAAAGCACCATGGGCGTGGGCACCACTTTCTTCGTGCTCCTGCCCTTCCGGCAGAAAAAGCCCATTTCTGAGGAGAGGAAGTGGAAGGAAGAGGATACCAGCTAATTGCCGGAATAGCCTTCGTCGCCCTGATGATCCTGACCATAGCGGTTGCCTTCCTCCTGAGCTATCAGGGTGAGATCAAGCCCACCCCTCGTCCTTCCCCGGTCACACCCGTCTTTTCCCCATCGCCAACCTTCACCCCCACTTTCACTCCGACCCCGCCCCCCACCCTTACCCCGACCCCTTACTGCCTGCCGCCCTATGGCTGGATGCCTTACGTGGTGAGGCCTGGCGACACTCTCACCTCAATAGCAATCCGCTACCGCACCACTGTTGAGGCTCTGATGAATGCCAACTGCCTCACCTCCTCCCGCCTCTTGCAGGGCCAGAGGATTTACGTGCCGCCCCTTCCCCCCACGCCGACTCCTATCCCTGTATACCCCACCGTGCATTTCCACAATCGTTTTGGCCAGGGACAGGCCGACCC
>DAOUBN010000027.1:0-2422 GCA_034432815.1 Anaerolineae bacterium
CCAGAAAAGCCAATTAAAGGGGCGAGTAGCCCCCTCCTGCAACCCGCCCACGAGTGGGAGCCTGAACCC
Organism: Anaerolineae bacterium; assembly: GCA_034432815.1. Lineage (GTDB taxonomy): Bacteria > Chloroflexota > Anaerolineae > SpSt-600 > SpSt-600 > SpSt-600. The sequence goes on from DAOUBN010000027.1 coordinate 70, forward strand.
CGGCGAACCCTCAGCAAACGAGGGTGGGGAAAAATCGGGGGTGCAGGTGGGTTAGGCCCCTATGCCGGGGGGGTTGGGGGATGTGCCCCCAGGAAAACAAATTACGGGGTGGAGGGGGCTCCGCCCCCTCCCGGGGGGTCTGGGGGGTGTCCCCCCAGGAAAAACAAATCAAGGGGGCGAGAAGGCAACTCCTGCAACCCGCCCACGAGGGGGACCCTGAACCTCGGCGAACTCCAGGCCCACGAGGGTGGGAAAAATCAGGGGGCATAGGGGTGCCCCCCTTTAGGAGGATAACGGAAAGATGCTTTCCGTAGTCCCAAGCTGCGCCATCATAGGCCTTGACGGAGCCATAGTCCAGGTAGAAGTGGACGTATCCGCTGGCTCCCCCGGCTTCATAATCGTCGGCCTGCCCGATGCCGCCGTCCAGGAATCCAGGGAAAGAGTCCGCTCCGCCCTCAAGAATGCAGGCTTCCACTTCCCCAGCGGAAGGATAACCGTGAACCTCGCCCCAGCCGACCTCCACAAAGAAGGCTCCGCCTATGACCTCCCCATAGCCCTGGGAATCCTGTGCGCCTCCGGGCAGGTCTCGGCTGACCTTTCGGGCATGGCCTTTGTGGGGGAACTCTCCCTTGAGGGGGCGGTCCGCCACGTGCGTGGCATCCTCCCCATGGCTGGCTTCCTCAAAGATAAAGGCTTCAGAACCTTCTTCGTCCCGGCAGTGGACGCCCCCGAGGCGGCTCTGGTCCCCGGCCTCTCGGTCATCCCCGTCCCCGACCTGGTAAGCCTGGTACGGCACCTGAACGGGAGGGAAGAACTGAAGCCCTACCAGCCCGATCCTTCCCTCGCAGCCGAAGCGGAGCCCCACTACGAGGTTGACATGGCCGATATAAAAGGTCAAGAACACGTCAAGAGGGCGCTGGAAATAGCCGCCGCAGGCGGCCACAACGTCCTGATGGTCGGGCCTCCCGGGGCGGGAAAGACCCTCCTGGCCAGAGCCCTCCCCTCCATCCTGCCTGCCCTCACAATGGAAGAAGCCTTAGAGATAACCCGCATCTACAGCGTGGCCAACATGCTCCCTCCTGGCACCCCCCTCATACGCCAGAGGCCCTTCCGGGCCCCCCACCACACCATAAGCCACGCGGGCCTGGTGGGAGGAGGGAGGCTCCCAAGGCCAGGGGAGGTCAGCCTGGCTCACCGGGGAGTGCTCTTCCTGGACGAGCTACCCGAATTCGGCCAGAGGACCCTGGAAGTCCTCCGTCAGCCCTTAGAGGACCGGGTGGTGACGATAAGCAGGGCTCAAGGCTCCCTCACTTTCCCGGCCAACTTCATGCTGGTAGCGGCAATGAACCCCTGCCCCTGCGGCTACTACGGCGACCCAACCCACAACTGCACGTGCTCCCCTTCAACGGTAAGCCGCTACCAGAAACGCATCTCGGGCCCCCTCCTGGACAGGATTGACATCTACGTGGAGGTGCCAAGGGTTGACTACGACAAGCTCATCTCCGATCAGCCTGCCGAGCCCTCGGCCAGGATAAGGGAAAGGGTGGAAAGGGCCAGGGCCATCCAGCGCAAGCGCTTTGAAGGAACGAAAACCCTCTGCAATGCCGATATGGGTCCGGCAGAAATAAGGGAGTTCTGCCAGGTGAACGAAAGCGCCAGGAGCCTACTGCGGGCGGCCATGGCTCAACTGGGAATGACCGCCAGAGCTTACCACCGGGTCCTGAAGCTCGCCCGCACCATAGCCGACCTGGATGGGTCCCACGAAATCCTCCCCCACCACGTAGCGGAAGCTCTCCAGTACAGGCCCAGGAGGGTGGTTTAGGTCAGGCTGGAAAGAAGAAAAAGGCCAGAGTCAGGATGAGGTAGACAGCCAGGAGCTGAACCCCCTCAAGCCAGTTGGATTCCCCGTCCAGCGAGATCAGGGAAGCGATCAGCACCGCTGCCCCAAGGGAGATAAGTTCAAGAGCGTTGAAAACAAGGGTGAAGGGATGCCCCAGGGCCAGGCTGAAGAAGGCGAAAAGCGGCACCACCAGCAACGCTATCTGAAGGCTTGATTCCAGAGAAATCGTTACAGAAAGCTCCGCCTTCCCCCTCCAGGCGGCCACCACCGCCCCGAAATGCTCCGCCACATTCCCCACAAGGGGCACAATGAAAATGCCCAGGAAAAATTCCGTAACCCCGAGGCTCTCAATGAGGGGCTCGGTTGACTTAACCAGGATCTCGCTCAGGATAGCCACGCCCGCAACGGACAGCGCCAGCCTCAGGATGGGACCCCTCAGGGAGCCTTCAGCCTTGCCGGCCGCAGGCTCGGGTTCTTCCCTCTTTTAAAGGAAAAAGAGGCTCCGGCGGGACG
>DAOUBN010000028.1:0-2479 GCA_034432815.1 Anaerolineae bacterium
AGGCGGTGGCCGGGGCGCCCTCGCCCCCCCTCCCCACCCGCAGGCCTGTCTCGGCCACCAGTTCCGCCGTGATCTCCAGGCGGCTTTCAAAAGTATCCCACCAGGCCATCGTCATCTCCTCCTCAGTAATTTGATCAAGGGGCCTTAATCCTGTCCAGGAATTCAAGCCCGATGAAGGCACGCCGGAAGTAGCCAAGGTAGAGGGCTATACTCTTCATCAGTTCTTCTTTGGTGACTTTTCCTTTGATTTCGTTCACATCCGCCGCTATTGCTTCCGCCAGGATTTTGCCGTCGGGGAGCTCCTGGCTCCAGAATTTTTCCCTTTCCTTTTCCCTGGCGGCCTGATAGCGCAGCCAGTTGATGAAGAGCGATAGGGATTCAGCCGCCTTGGCTACTTCTATAGCTTTGGAGGTCTGGGTCCTGCCAACTTCGGCTATTTGGGGAGGGGCTTTTTTGAAGCTTTTTGCTAATCCCCCGTCTCTCTGCCCCATCCACTCTTGCAGTTCGGCCCTGTTCATCTTGCACCTCCGGCATCAAATTTCACATGGAAGGGGTCGCAGGCCACAACTTCGCCCCATCCTTCGGCCCGGCGCTCCCCCAGGCCGTATTCCTCCACCTCTTGGAGGAAGGAGAGCACGGCGTCCTTCGCACACGGCGCCCGGAAGGCCAGGACGGATCCGGCGGCGATGGCCGTGACCACCGGCTTGGGCAACCCCCACGCCTCCGACCATCCCGACCACTCCTCCCGCTCCACCACCGAGGCATCCCTCAGGAACTCCAGGCCCTCCGGAATTGCTGAAACGTAATCTTCCAGGACTTCCTTTCCCGGAAAGGCCGCGGGCTGTCCCCGCTTGTCGTATAAGAGCAGGGGAGACCTGAGGGTGAGAGCGAAATAGCAGTGGTCGGGGTCAAGCCTGCGCCCGCTGGCATCCCTGGGCTGGAAAGCCTCAAAGCGTTTCTCAAGGGGCGGCAACGGGGAAGGGGGGTCTTCCACCCACCTCAGGATCACAGCTCCCATCCCCCTGGCCCTGGCCGTGCCGATGCGGAGGGAGAAGCCTCCATCCTCTTTGGGGACAAACTTATCAAGAAGGGCCTTCATAGCCTTCCACTGGTCATCAGACATATGCCAGTAGCCCACGAAGCACAGGAAGCGGTCCTCTTTATCAATGTGCTGGTGGTGGGGCAGGGCCTCCTGGGTGTAAAGGATGCCTTCCTCAGCCGTTTCGGTGAAGCGGTTCAACCCCACCCGGATCAGGAGGCGGGGGCGGATCTCAACCTGCCCATATTTACCGCCCATCTGCCTGGCGAAACCCCGCATCCGCTGGAGGGGCTCCCCGCATTCAGGGCATTTCCTTCTGATCTGGACCCGGGCGCCGGCGAGGCGGCGAATCTCCTCAAGGAGTTCGTCGTAAACGCCGTGGGCTTCTTCTCCGAAGCCTCCCTGGGCCTTGCAGGTGAAGGCGGTGAGAGGGATGGGGAAGACCTCGGCGCTCTCCGGCTCCTTCCCTTCCTCGCCCACTTTCCATATCGGGTAGAGGAACCCGAAGCGGGCCGGTGGTTCGGCCAGGAAAACTTCTTTGAAGCCCGCTGGCAGAGGAGAGGATGAGCCGCCGCCAGGCCCTATCCCGTGCTTCCACAGGCCCAGGGGATGGAGGATAGCGCGCGCCAGCGTCCCCCGCAGCACGCTCCCGGCAACGAAGTCCCGGCTGGTCTGGATGTTCTCCACCGGGAGGCCGCTTCCCAGGAAGATGTGCTCCTTAGCTTCCAGGATAACCTTAATCTTTGGCATCGCTGAGCGCCTCCTCAATCAGGTCTTCGGGGTTCACTTTGACCCATTCCCCCTTCCCTTCGTCCCATTGCTCCACGCTAACCAGGGCGATCTGGACTTGACCCAGGCCTCTGGATTTGCCGCCCCCCAGGTGGGTTACCAGCCTGATGGCCGCCAGCAGCCAGCCTGCCTCCTCCCGGGTCAGCCAGCCCTCAGCTTTACCGGTGAAGCGCAGGCCTGGAGGGGCTGTTTCGGTGAGGAAGAGCCTTTCGGCCTGGACGGTGCCCAGGCGCCGGCTGATGCCCACCCCCGTGCGGGTGGGAAATTCCTGGAGCTCGCCATCCAGATGGAAATCGGAGAACACCACTCCCGAATCCCGCCAGGCGCTGCCGAAAATGCGGCAGGCCAGGCAGTAGGGATCCCCGGTGGGTGCCAGCTTTCCGACCACCTCCTGATTGTGTGGGCACATATTCTGCGGAGCTGGCGGACGGCAAACTGGCCTGCCTCTGGCCCTGAGGAGCCTCTCCAGGTGCGCCCGCACCCGCCCCCTTATCAGGGAGCCGGGGATGATGGGGCAGCCTGAACCATCAACCTGAATGGGCCGGTCAAGGAGGGGCAGCGTCCGTCCTGGCCCCAGGGTGTGGAAGTCGGTCAGGGTTTTCACTTCTATGTTTATGCGCCATCGGGTTCGCCCGGTCATACTGGCCTCCT
>DAOUBN010000029.1:0-3351 GCA_034432815.1 Anaerolineae bacterium
TTTGTTTTCGTGGAGGGACACCTCCCACTTCCCCCCGCCAGGGGGACGCCGTCCCCCTGCACCCCCCTGTTTTCCTCGTGGCCACGCCTGGTTTCAGACTCCCCCTCGTAGGCGAGTTTAGTGGGGCCCTGAACGTGGGCGAACCCCCAGCAAACGGGGATAAGAAAATCGGGGAGTGCAGAGGGGCAAAGCCCCCTGCTAAAGGGCCTGGGATGTCCCCCCGCCCTCTATCGGCGACGCCAGCGCGGGATAGGGAAAGGCAACCTGCGTCCTTTCCTCTCCACCCTTTCCAGACGGCCATCCCCCCTGAGCCGATACTCCTCCCCACGCCACACTATCTTCCTTCCGAAAGGAGCCCACACCCACAGGGCGAACTGGAAAAGGTCTGCCACCGGGAGGAGCAGGATGCTCCTGCGCAACTCCCTGTAATCCATAAAGCCCAGCACAAGCCACCCCACCAGCATCCTTATCCCCAGGGAAAGGAGCAGAAGAGCGCGGGAGAAGAAGGAAAAATCGGTTAAGAAGCCAAGCAGTGCAGAAAGGGGGATGGAGAAAGTCAGGATTATTTCAGGATAAAGCAGGGGACGGCTAACCCAGACGCAACGCATCCATCGGAGCTGCCTTGACCACAGTTCCCTCCACCGAACTGGCCCCAGGATTGTGTCAACGATGCAGCGGGAAAGGACCACCAATTTGCCGGTATCCCTCACCCTTGCGCCCGCTTCGTGATCATCGGCCAGATAGTCGGCAAAGGACCTGAACCCCCCTATTTCCTCCAGGGTCTCGCGCTTCAGGGCTATGGTGGACCCAAAAGCGTAGCCCATTTTCATCCACCTCAACCCTATGGAGGCGGAGGGCAGGAGATTTGTGCTTATGTAAAGCGCTTCTACCCTGGCGGCCGTGGTCAGGGCCTCCTTCCCCCGGTAAAAGGCTGTTACAAGCCCTACCTCCGGCCTCCTGAAAGGCTGGACTATCCTCCTGAGGTAATCGGGCGGGACCCGGAAATCGCTGTCGGAGGCCACGATCAGGGGGAAAGAGGCATGAGCGCTCAGGATCTCCAGCATGCCGGCCTTGCGGTTGGCGCTCTGAGGCTCAGCCACCACGATCTTTACCGGCAAGTGAGGAAATTCCTCCCTCAGGCGCTTTATCACAGGCAGGGTGGGCTCGTCGTAGCTTTCAACACCAAAAATGAGCTCGTATAGGGGGTAATCCTGGGTGAAGAAGCTCTTGAGGTTCAGGTAGGCCCCGTAATCAAGGCCTTTCACGGGTTTCAGTATGGAGACAGGCGGGGCAAAGGCAGGGTCTATTTCCTCCTTCTCCCGGGAAAAGGCCCAGGTGGAAACCAGCGCCGTGAGCCAGTAAACCCAGCTGAGAACAATGATGAAGCTTAAGATGGCTTCAATGTGCATGGCTTTCCCTCCGCAGCGAAGGATACGTGGCCAGGCGAATCCCACGCTCTTCAATTATCTGCCGGATGCGGGGGCTCAAAAGGGTGGCCAGATCGCCCGGATTGGGTCCCAGGGCCGCAATGCGCTGGCCCACGGTGGGGTGGAAATAAAGCTCAGCGGACTTTCCCCTGAAGCTCCTCAGGATGCCTGCTACGTAATCCTCAGTCATGCTCCCGCTCTTGAACAGGCCGTAAACCTTTTCGGTTACGGCAAGGGAGCTTGCCCTGGCCAGCTTCAGAGCCCAGGAGGTGAGAGGAGCATAGATGAGGGCCCAGAGGGCGCTCAGGAAGAAGCGCTTGGGAGGGAATTTGAGGGAAAGCTTCCAGTCATCCCTGGGGATCCGGATCCCGCTGGCTCCGGATTCTTCGGCCAGGCGGAGGAGCCGGGGGAAAACCAGGGGGTGGAGGTGGAAATGGAGGTGACCATCCACATGGGAGAGAGGCAGGCCCGTCGCCAGGAACCTGCGGAACTGCTCCTCCATCTCCCTCATCAGGGCTCTGCGGGCTTCCCTGTGGAAAAGGATGAAGAAGCCCACAGCCGGTCCGCTTCCCAATCTGCCCTCTTTATCGGTAAACCAGGGCAACTCCCGGGGCGAAAGGGAAGGCCTTCCTTCAGCCAGTGTCACGTGCAGGCCGACCGCCAGAGTCGGGTTTTCCCTGGCAAGGTTAACCGCCTCCTCAAAAGCTCTTCCTCCCACCATTAGGCTCGCGCTGGTCAGGACCCCTTCCCGGTGGGCGCGGATTATCCCCTGGTTTATTTCAGGGCAATCTCCGAAATCATCGGCATTGAAGATTACCAGTGGCCCCTGGTCAGCCATGGCCCCCCTTTTTATAAAAGTTAACCCCGAACCCGATGCAGAAGTTGCCGGCCAGGACTGGCTTTCAGCCAGAGGCTCAGGAGCAAAGGATTTATTCTCCCTTAAATCCAAGCTTTTCCAGCAGCAATTTCCAGGATTCCACCGGGATCACGCCGCTTGAGGCCTGATCGTGGCCATAGCCCATGTAGCCTTCGGCTACATCTACCTCCACCTGACCGAGGAAATCCAGGACGTTGACATCGGCAGCAGTGCGGACGCTGAAGGCGACATAGCCAGGGATGTATCCGTGGTTCGCCACAATCACGATATACTTGGGAAGGCGAGTGCGCCATATCTGAGCAATGAGGGGATGAACGTAGCAGGGCGTGGAGATTTCAACCAGAGCAACGTTGCCGCTGAACCTGGGAGAAGCTTTTTTGGCCTCCTCCAGGGCCGCTTTAGCCTCTTCCCTGAACTCGTGGAGCTGACGGGCCTCCGGGCTCAGGCCCTCCACTATTTCCCTGGGATGCGAGGCTTTGAGCACCGCCCAGAGGGCCACCGAGGCATCTCCGGAACTGCTCCTGCGGGCGGCGTTAATAAGGGCTGTGGCCTCTTTCAGCCATTTGGCCTTGTATTTTTCTTTTGCTTCTTTCACAATGTCAAAAGGCGCCTTATCGCCCAGATCACTCAGGGTCCCGATAGCCGCCACCCAGTCCAGGTCCTCCACATCAGCCACAGCGCGGCAGAGCCAGAAAGTCAGGAGGCTGGAGTTGGGGATGGGATCCCAGTGGTAGCTTGAGATGAGAACCCCTTCCGGGGGCACCCCATACGGGCGGTGGTGGTCTATGAAGAGGGTAAGCACCCCTGGAACCACCGGCTCCTCCTTGCAACCGAGGTCCAGGACGAAAAGCCGCTCGGGGGCGAATTCTGCTGCTTGCTTTTTAGTCAAGGGAGTGTAGGCGTTTTGCCCCTTGCCTGTTATAAGGATGTGGAAGTCCGTGAAACCCAGGCGCTCCAGGGTTTTATACATTATGGCTCCGGCCCCCACGCCATCAGCGTCGCTGTGGGAAACGATCAGGGTGCGGGCGGAAGGCGGACAACGATCCA
>DAOUBN010000030.1:0-1839 GCA_034432815.1 Anaerolineae bacterium
CGCACGGGCCGGCACCCGCGCCCGGAAAGAAACCGGCGGGCCCCCCTCGTCACCGAGATGAGGGAAGTAAACCCCCCATACCGGCAGGGGATCGCCTCCCGCAAGGGGATTGTCTATTAAAAAAAGGCGATTGACCGCAGGGCCAATCGCCTTTTTCCCGGGTTTCCAGGAGTTATCTGGGCTTCGGTATCTCCTCCACTATGACGGATTTATTGGCCTCCAGCTCCGCCGGCGCCACATCCTTGGCCGTGAGGAAGAGCTTCTCGTTCCCGTGGCAGCTGTTGCAGGTCTTGGTCTGAGGAGCGTTGCGGACTATGTTGTGCGGGGTGGTGTATTTCCAGGTAGGCACGTTGTTGAAATTGGGCAGGAGATTCTCGCCATAAGTGGCGAAGGTATCAGGCACAGTAGGGATGTGGCGGAGGAGCACGTATTCATAGGGGCGCTCCTCGGTGGGGTTGGGGTTGCGGCCGATCTTGAAGGTCATCTGGGAAGGGTCGGTCTTGAAGGTAGGCGCGCCCTCCTTGATGATGACGTGGCAGTTGTAACAGCTCTTGTAGGGGCCGGAGACGTGGCACACATAGCAGTCAACTTTATCGCCGTGGATAGCGTGGTGGGTCACGCCGTCCTTGCCTCCCTTAACATCGGGGTGGCAATCCAGGCACGAGGGTGAAGGTTTGCCATCGTAGCGGTGGGCATACTGGGTGCCGTCGCCGTGGAAATCGGTTACAGGATGGCACTGGAGGCAGTTCATCCCGGCCTTCTCCCAGTGCACGCTTCCGGGAATGCCCTCGTTCATGCCCATGTATTCGGCGCCGACGCGGGCGCTGTGGCAGGAAAGGCATGTGTCCTGGATGGAGATCACTTTCTTAACCCGATGCCCCTTTATAAGCCCTCCGCCGGCGAAGATCGGACGGCTTATGTGGCAGTGAGTGCAATCGGCATGGCAGTAGGCGCAGTGGTTTTTGAAAGCCTCCTGCATCTTGGGGTTGTTGAAGTCTGCTCCACGGGCCTCAAGGACAGTGATATAGCCCTGGAGCGACCTGTGCAGTGAAGTAGCCGCCGTCCTGGCTATATCGCCGTGGCAGGTGGCGCACTTGTCGGTGGGGTTCTTGACTATGCCCTTATGGGCTTCTTCCTTGTTCTGAGTTCCCGCCCCGCCCCCGTGGCACCCGATGCAGTTGTAGGAGTTGTGGACATCATCCAGGAAGCGTTCGTCTACAAGGACTTTCTGCCAGACCTCCAACGGAGGCGGAGGGGCAGCTCAGCCTTCCCCTTCCGGCTCAGGCTTCTTGGGGGCTGGCGCGGCGACGGCTTTCAGGGCCTCAGCATTGGTGTGGCAGGCGACGCAGTTGTCGGCGCTGGGGGGTGGAGTCGGGCTCGGAGGAACGGTGGGCGTGGGGGTTGGAGGTAGCGGGGTAGGAGTGGGAGTGGAAGTGGGGGGCAGAGTGGCCACCACAGTGGTGGGGGGAACAGCTGCTATTGGGGTGGGAGTTGGAGCGCAGCTCGCCACCAGGAAAATGGCCCCCGCAAGCCCCGCCAGGAAAAGGATCAGGTAAAGTTTTCGCTCCATAATCAATCACCTCCTGACTGAGGAGCCCCCGCAGGATTTCCAGCCTGCGGGGGCTCCAGGCTGGATGTTTACTCGGCCCTGCGGCGCAGGACGAACAGCCCTCCCACTCCGGCCGCCAGGGAGATACCGCCAAAAACCACCAGGATCAGGGGGATGGCGCTTGATCCGGTTTCACCACCGGTCACAGGGAGCGCAGGAGGAGCAGCCGTCTCCACCGGGTAATCGGGCTGGGTGGCGGGGTCAAAGCGAGGCTGGGCAAGGACCTGGTC
>DAOUBN010000031.1:0-9602 GCA_034432815.1 Anaerolineae bacterium
GGACAGCGCGTAGAAGGCCCCAAAGGCCCATCCGGCCTTGACCAGAAGCCGCGCCAGCAGCCCCAGACTGCTCACCGGAACCAGCCGCAGAAGAAGGGCGTAGCCCGCCAGAGTGGCCACCCCGGTCAGTAGGGGGACCGCCAAAACCGAGCCAGGGTTCACCGCTAATTCCTGGCGGATGGAGCGATAGGCCAGGATGATCCCCACCCCCAGCGCCAGACCCACGGCCGCGCAGGTCCCCAGCGCGCCCCAGCGCAGGGTCAGCGGGAGGCCCGCCAGGCCCAGTGCTCCCACCTGCGCCCAGAGGAGCGCCGCGGCACGGGCGGGCTTCCCCATCGCGTTCAGCAGCACCCCCGCGTTCTCCAGATGGGGCCGCACCACAAAGAAGGCGATGAGGATCTGCAGGAAGAGCGCGCTGGGCAACCACCGCTCCCCGTAGAGCAGGGTGATGATCTCCGGCGCCGCGATGAAGACAGCGATCGCCAGCGGAACCGCCGCCATCCCGAAAGCCCACGTCAGCATCGTCGCGGTTTTCTCCAGCCGGGGCCGGTCGTCCTGCAGGCGGGCATAGGTGTAGAAGGCAGGGTGCAGGAGCACCGCGTTGAACAATAGCCCCGGCCACTGGGCCATCCGGTAGGCCCGGTCGTAATAGCCCAGGGCGGTCACTCCGGCGAAGGTGCCGATAAGGAAATTGTCCAGCTGGGCAAAGAGCATCCCCCCCATCAGCCAGAGGCCAGTGGCGGCCCCCAACCGCAGGAAGTGGCGGGCCAGGTCGGGGCGGAACCGCCAGGGCTCTTCCCACAGCCAGGGCTCCTCGCGCCGGAGGATCCACCAGAAGACCAGCAGGAGGAAGCTGTAGGTGGTGGTCTGAGAGACCAGGCTCCAGACTCCGCCCCCGTGGGTCGCCAGCCAGAAGGCCGGGATGTAGGAGAGGGGAAAGATGAGGAACTGGGGCAGACTGATGGCCGCAAAATTGAGCCCTTTTTCCAGAAGCGTCCCGGCGATGCTGGCGACTCCTTCCATACAGGCTGCCAGGGCCAGGACCAGCGCCACCTGGACCACGAGCCGATCATACCCCAGCAGGCGCAGGATAGGGGCCGCCAGACCCATCAGGAGAAGCCCGCAGAGGGCCGCCGCCGCATCCAAGGCCGCATAGGTCCCCACCGAAGCGCCGCTGGTCTCTTTGTGCTGGCCGAAGGCGTAATTCAGCCCCAGCTTGGTCTGGAGCCGGAAGAGCTGGGCGAAGAACATCCCCAGGCTGAAAGTGCCGAAGTCGGCGGGGGAAAGGAGGCGGGTGAGGAAAATGTTGGCAACAAAGCCGAAGCCCAGGGTCCAGTAAGAGCTGGCGGCAACCAGCAGCCCGCCCCGCACAGCCCGGTAAGCGATAGGCGGTTCGGAAGACCTGGCTTCCAGCACGCTTGCTCCGCTTCTCCCGGCCTTCTCGGGGAAATTTTACCAGCGGAAGCCCCTGCCGTCAAAAACCCTGTTCCCTGGCCGGGGCTTTTCAGCGCTCTCACATGTTCGGGCGAGGGATAGGGGGAAACAAGGAGTTCAGGGGGACAGAGGCTCCCTGCCGGGAGGCAAAGCCCCCTGGACCCCCTTCGGGGGGACACCCCCCAGACCCCCCAGGCATTGGGCAAGGCTTTTTCCATTTTATGCCCTGCCATATCTCCGGAGGAGCTCCTCCTTGCTCATCCATACCCGGTAGCGACGCATCCTCCAGAAGCTCCGGTAACGGAAGCTCACGGGGTTGTAGGCCCAGAGGATGAGCATTGAGTGGAAGACTTTCCAGAAGTGGACGAAGCGGCCCCAGCGCCCGACTGGTTTTTCCGGGCTGAGGATGAGGCCTAAATACTGGGCCAGCGTTTCAATCTGCTCCTCCTTGTCCGCGGGCAGGGCTATTTCTCCCCCCAAAGCTTTTACCTCTCCAGCAAGGGGAAGGCCGTTCTCAACGGCCCGGGCTAAAAGCGCCAGGGAACGGCGAAGCTTCCTCGCCATCTCATAACCCCATTTGAGGTCAGGGCCGTGAGGGGGCATGGCCGGGAGTTTCTCGTTCCAGAGATGCAGCTCGGCTATGAGGTCGCCTTTATTCAATTCCAGGCCTTTCGCGATCTTAATCGCCTTCGGAGCCCGCCAGAAGGAAAGCCTGAGGATGCAATCAGGGTCTTCTGCAAAGGGCTTGATCTTGTAAGCTCTTCGCAGGATATAATCAAGGCCATAAATGCCGAGCCTGAAAGGGTTTTTCATCGCAAACCTCCGTAGCGCAGGATACATTCCTCAAGGGGGGCAAAGACCACCTGCACTCCGGCCCAGGAAGGCAGGTAGAAAGCAGCTTTGGCCGAATTGGTGGCCACCCTTTTAATCCCGAGAGCCTCCACCGGAGCCACCACCAGACATGTATCGGCCAGAACGAGGCCACCGGCTTCCTCCACCGCCTCCACAGCCTTTCCCGCTCTATTTATGATTTCCCTGCTGGAAGTGACCCAGAGCCTCGTGGAAAGCCTGCGGCCTTCCACCATTGAAGCGATGAATTCCAGCTCCTCTTGAGAAGCATGAGGGCAGCCGATCCAGATGAGATCCACCTGCTCTAAAGGGCTGCTGAGGGCCCGATAAGCTTCGTCAAGGGAGGAGATCGCCAGAGGAGGATCGCTAAAAGCCGAAGGGGGGAAATTTCCAGCCTCAGGCGTTAAGCCTTCCAGGTGGAAGAGGGAGATGGAGCCCGAAGCGGCCATGGCGGCTCCCATCGCCTTCAGAAACGATTCGCCAGACAGGAATTCGCTGCGGAAGCGGATGTAAGGGGTTCTGTCCCCGAGCTTCCTGCCTATGAGGTAACCAAGGGCGCCGAAATCGGCTTCATTTCTGAGGGGGCAGTAGACTTCCACCAGCCTGGCGGGCTTGCGTCCCTGGTCGGTGTGGAAGCCGTAGCAAGCGGTGCGTCCGGCGATGGCCGCGGCCAGCGCAGAAGGCCCTCCCTCCCGGTTCGTCCTCGCCCCCGCAACCGAATTGGCGAAAATTACCGCCGAGGACTCAGACCAGGCCAGGTGATCGCCGAAGCCCGGGCGATGCCTGCCCAGGTAGGGCGCGCAGGTGAGGGTGGGCTCCACCCCCATTGAAACCAGCGTCTCCACCACTTCCCGCTGTTTCCGGGCGAACTCCTGCGGTATCCCCATCTCCTCCCAGCGGTTCAGGTCCATCCCCGCCGGGTTCATCATGGCGGGGACCTGGACCCTTGCGCCCTCCGAAGCCCACTTCCTGAGGAAATCAAGGCCTGCCTCCCCGATGTTCCTGTAGCTTACCCCGGAAATCTGCGCGCTCCTGATCGGGACCGTCTTCGTCGCTCCGTAGATGTTGCCCAGAGCGAATATCATCTCCATAGCCCGGCGCAGAGCCGGCCCCTTTTCCCCTGAAAGCATTGCCTTCTCTTCATCCGTCAGGTTCAAACTTCCCCCCTCACACGGGATCGACTGGGGGCATGGGTTTGCCCGAGAGCAAAGCCCAGGCCTCCCGCGCATCCGCCACCAGGAACAGGGAGCCCGTCACGCACACCAGGTCTTCGGGCCCGGCTTCCTTCAGAGCCTCCTCCACTGCTTTCCCGGCCGGCTCCACAACCCTGCCCTTTGACCCCATGGATTCTGCTTCCCTCAGCATTTCTTCAGGGGAAGCGGCCCTGGGGTTGCGAGCGCGGGTGAAGATGACCTCATCGGCCAGGGGCAGTAGTTCCCTGAGCATCCCGGGGATATCTTTATCGGCCGAGGCGCCGAATACGAGGATAAAGCGTTTCCAGGAAAAGAGCTTCCTGAGGGATTGAGCGAGGCGGCGGGCGGAATCCACATTGTGGGCGCCATCTACTATGAAGAGGGGCGAACGCTGGAGGATCTCCAGCCGGCCAGGCCACTCCACCTTCCCAAGCCCTTCCCTTATGGCTTCATCGGAGACCGCGAGCCCGCGCTTACGGGCCTCTTCAAGGGCGGCAACCGCCACCGTGGCATTCACAGGCTGGTGGACCCCAAGGAGGGGCAGGCGGATGTCAAGGGAGAAGCCAGGAGGGTTGAGTCTCCTTACGGTGAAATTCTGGCCTTCCTGGGTATCTTCAACGTTTTCCCAGGCCCAATCCCTTCCCACCAGGACGAGAGGAGAGCCCTTCAGTCTTGCTGTTTCCTCTATGACTTCAAGGGCTTCCCGTTCCTGGGGGGCGCTCACCACCGGGACCCCTTCCTTTATTATGCCGGCCTTTTCCCTGGCGATGGAGGCCAGAGTGTTGCCCAGAAGCTGCGTGTGGTCAAAGCTTATGGAAGTTATGACCGAAACCAGGGGCAAGATAACGTTGGTGGCGTCAAGTCTCCCTCCAAGCCCCACCTCCACCACCGCCGCCTCAACCTTTTTGCGGGCGAAGAGGAGGAAAGCCAGGGCCGTCATGAGCTCAAAAGTAGTGAGGCCTGGCGTCCTTTCAACGTAAGGGCGGAGTTCTTCCACCCCCAGGGCCACCTCCTCCTCGCTCACCATCTCCCCGGCAATGCGGATCCGCTCCCGGAAAGTGTGGAGGTGAGGGGAGGTATAGAGGCCAGTCCTATAGCCCTGAGCCCTCAGGGCCGATTCCAGCATGGCGCAGGTGGAGCCTTTCCCTTTAGTGCCGGCCACATGAAGCGACAGGAAAGACATCTGAGGGTTGCCGATAAACCCAAGGAGGGTTTCCATCCGGGAGAGGTTGAATTCCTCGGGCGAGTAACGGTAACCCCTCAGCTTCTCGTAATCGGTGAACGAATAGATGAATTCCAGAGCCTCTTTGTAGGTTAAGGGCAACGCCTTCCTCCAGGCGAGCGTTTTCCTCGGGTTTAAATTTTATCCATCCAGGCCGTTCAGGGCAAAAAGGCCAAAAAATGCGCCCAGGGTGCGGGAGCCTGAAGGTGGTGTCCCCCGCCCTTTTCCTTTTTCCCGCCCCCGTTAACTGCGGCTGAGCCCGGCTTCAGGGTCCCAATCGGGGGCGGGCTTCAGGAGATGGCATCTCGCCCCCAATTTTGTTTTCGTGGGGGACACCCCCCATCTCCCCCCGTCAGGGGGACTGGCCCCCTGCACTCCCTGTTTTTCCCTCTTTCACAGGGGTGGAGGGGGCGGAGCCCCATCCCGGGGACACAGGGGACCACTCGCCACGAGGGGGTCTGAACCCGGGCGGAAAGGGCGAAAAAAATCTGACCCCCAACCGAACTGGGGGTCAGATCCGCATGATTGGTGATTTTTCCCGGGCGCGTTACACCGTCCTGAATTCACCCTCTACCACATCCTCGCGACGCTCCTCAGGAGGACGCTGGCCATCGCCTCCAGGCCTGGCGTAAGCGCCATACATCTTCTCGGATAGCCGGTAGCTGGCCTGCTGGAGGCGCTCCATGGCCCGCCTTATGGCCCCGATGTCGTCGCCCTTCATGGCCTCTTTGAGCTCGGCGATACGGGCCTCCAGTTCCCGGCGATCCTCCAGGGAGATCTTATCGCCCATTTCCCTGATGAGCTTCTCAATGGAATAGATGAGGTTGTCGGCCTGGTTGCGAGTCTCGGCCAGCTCACGCTTGCGCCGGTCCTGCTCAGCATACTGCTGAGCTTCCCTTATCATGCGCTCAATCTCCTCCTGGGTGAGGTTGGTGGAGGCCGTTATGGTTATTTTCTGCTCACGGCCGGTGGCCAGGTCCCTGGCCGAGACGTGCAGGATGCCGTTGGCGTCAATGTCAAAAGTTACTTCTATCTGCGGGACACCCCTCGGCGCAGGGGGTATGCCTTCCAGGCGGAACCGGCCCAGGGTTATGTTGTCGGCTGCCATGGGGCGCTCCCCCTGGAGGACATGGATCTCCACGGCTGTCTGGCCATCCTCGGCGGTGGTGAATATCTCGCTCTTGCGCACGGGGATGGTGGTGTTGCGCGGGATGAGCACATGCATTATGCCGCCCAGAGTTTCAACACCCAGGCTGAGAGGAGTCACGTCCAGAAGAAGGACATCTTTGACTTCTCCCGCCAGGACGGCCGCCTGGATCGCAGCCCCTATAGCCACCACTTCATCGGGGTTGACCCCCTTGTGGGGTTCCTTACCCGTAAGCTCCCGGACAAGCCTCTGGACCGCAGGCATCCTGGTGGCGCCTCCTACCAGGATTACCTCGTCCAGGTCCTGAGGCCTGAGCTTGGCGTCGCTCAGGGCCTGCATGAAGGGACCCTTGAGCCGCTCCGTCAGGTCGGCCGTGAGCTGCTCAAACTTGGCCCTGGTAAGGCGCATCTGGAGGTGCTTGGGCCCGGAGGCATCGGCCGTGATGAAGGGCAGGTTGATCTCGGTCTCCATCATGGTTGAAAGCTCTATCTTGGCTTTTTCGGCCGCCTCCTTGAGCCGCTGAAGAGCCTGGCGGTCCTCCCTGAGGTCTATCCTGTGCTCCTTGTAGAATTCCTCGCATATCCAGTCAATTATCCTCTGGTCATAGTCATCACCGCCCAGGTGGGTATCGCCGGCAGTGGCCAGCACCTCAATCACTCCATCGCCCACCTCCAGGATGGAGACGTCAAAGGTGCCGCCGCCCAGGTCAAATACCAGGATCTTTTCGTTTTCTTTCTTGTCCAGACCGTAAGCCAGGGCTGCGGCAGTGGGCTCGTTGATGATGCGCAGGACTTCAAGGCCGGCGATGCGCCCCGCGTCCTTGGTGGCCTGGCGCTGGGAGTCATTGAAGTAAGCGGGGACGGTGATGACGGCCTTGGTCACTGGCTCACCCAGGTAGGCCTCGGCGTCAGCCTTAAGCTTGGCCAGGATCATGGCCGAGATCTCCTGGGGCGTGTATTCCCTGCCAGTAATGGGGATGTAGACCCTGGCATCGCCCTGGGGTCCCCTGACCACTTTGTAAGGCACGCGCTTCCTTTCCTCTTCCACCTCCTCGTAGCGCCGGCCCATGAAGCGCTTGATGGAGAAGACGGTGTTTTCGGGGTTGATTATGGCCTGGCGCTTGGCCGGCCTCCCCACAAGCCTTTCCCCGGTCTTGGTGAAGGCCACCACTGAAGGGGTGAGGCGTTCCCCTTCGGCATTGTGTATAACTACAGGCTCACCGCCTTCCACCACTGCAATCACAGAGTTGGTGGTTCCAAGGTCAATTCCCACTATCTTCGCCATTTCCCCTCACCTCCTTTCCCACAATGACTATTGGCGCTTTCTCTTCGGGGTCGGGCAGGCGGGAATAATCGCAGGTGCATGGTCCTCCCTGGCTGCAACCCACGCAACAGTAGAACCTGCCTTCCACAATGGTGGGTTTCCAGGTTATGGTTATCCCGCAGTTGGCGCAGGTCACTTTCCCCATCCTGCCCTCCCGCACAGGGAATTAAAGCAGAGGGGCGTTAGAGGCGCGATAGAGGAACGTTAGAGAAGCATTAGAACCAGGCCAGCGTCTGAAGGCGCGGCTTCAGATAAAGGTGCGGTGGTGCCCCTGCTTCTTTTCCTCAACCCCGTTTGCTGACGGTTCACAGGGTTCAGGGCCCCTCTCATGGGCGGGTTGAAAAGGCGGAGGGGGAAGGGGCAAGGCCCCCTCCCAAGGGGTTCGGGAGTTGTGCCCCCCATTTTTTCTTTTTCCCCACCCTCGTTTGCTGAGGGTTCGCTGGGGTTCAGGGTCCCCCTCGTGGCCGGGTTGCAGGAGGGGGCTACTCGCCCCTTAATTTGTTTTTCTGGGGGCACATCCCCTAGACCCCCTGCCAGGGGGCTTTGCCCCCTGCACCCCCTGATTTTCCCCCCCCACCCTCGTGGGCTCAGGGTTTGCCAGGGTTCAGGAGCCCCCTCATGGCCGGGTTGCAGGAGTTGCTTTCTCGTCCCTTTGATTGATTTTTCTGGGTGGACACCCCCCAGACCCCCCGGGAGGGGGTTCTACCCCCTCCACCCCCTGGAAAAGGGAGTGCAGGGGACTCCGTCCCCCTGCCGGGGGGAGGTGGGGGGGGTCCCCCCACGAACACAACAATGGGGGCGAGGTGGCACCTCCTGAAATCCGCCCACGAGGGGGACCCTGAAGCCAGGCTCAACCGCAGTAAACGGGGGTGGGAAAAAGAGAAGAAAAGGCACGGGGACGCCCCCAACATCCCCCCGGCATGGGGCTTCGCCACCTGCACCCCTTGATTTTACCCAAACCCCCAAGAGGTTTTAGCATTCCCGCGTATCCACTTCCCGCCTTCACTTGCTCAGGTCTGCTCGCCAGGCGCCAAACAATAATCCCCAGCCGATGAGGTCCATGAGGCTGCAGCAGAGAGGATTCCCTGCAACCCATGGAGGAACGGGAGGCGAAGTTGTTTGCCTGCCACCGGCCAGATAGTGGAATATCTGCACGAGCTCAACTCCATTCAGGAGAAAAAGAGCGGCAAAGACAATCGCGGCCAACAAGGGAAGCACTCGCTTGCGGGAAATTAAAAGGCTCACCGAAAGGGCCAGCCCGGTTAAGCGGATCACCGGCAACCCTATTGCGACGAAAACCCAGAAAATCCATGCAAGAACCACTGTATCCCTCCTCCAATTGAAGGCCCCCTGCCGTAGGATTCAGAAGAAGCCGAAGTGCTTGCAAGCTTCACTCCAGCAAATCCTTAAGGACTTGCGCCTTGAACTGATACCTGTCTCGCTCTTTCAGTAGCTCCACTATTTCTCCTAAATCTTTCACAGATACCAAACCTTTCAGCTTGCAAGCCAGCAGAAATTCGGGAATTGAATAAGCCTTCAATCCCAGGTTCCTGGCTACTTTGCGCACTTTGTTATCATTGCTCAGCAATACCGCATCTTCTTTCCGCAAGGCCATGTGCAAACATGCTTTCTCCCCTTTTCCCAGCTTTTCAAATTCTTCAAATTCCTGTGCTTCGCTTGATGGAAGTATTTCCACCTCTATCGCTTTCCTTCCGAGCATCTCAGCCAGAAGCCCGGCCCTGGCTATTTCCTCTGCAACTTCTACAGGGATAACCAGCGTGGCCCCTTTGAAAAACTCCTTTACCAGTTCCAGACGCCCAATCTTCAGGAAAGCGCTGAGGAAATCCGTATCCAGTATCACCTGCATAGCGTTACCTTCCTGCCAATTTTGTTAACTCCTCGGCTGCTCGGCGGATTTCCTCTGGCGATTCCGGCGCTTCCCGGAATATTCCTTTCTCAGCCATATAGCTCTTTATGGTTTCCACATCAACATCGGCTAATTCCGCTGCCTTGCCAAGGGAGATCTCACCTCGCGCATAGAGCCTTGCTGCCAGATCCAGGCGCAAATCCCTTCGGGCTGCCAGAAGAGTCAGCACAGCATCGTGCAGGAATTCTTCTTCGCTGGAGTAATGGCCGCTTTCTGTAGCCGCTTTTACCAGTTCTTTCCACAAAGGCCAGGTATTTACCAGAGACATCATTTACCTCCCGCTGTAAACTGCGCCCTCAATACTATCATGGCAGAGGAGGGGTGTCAAAATCACAACTCCCTTATCAGGGCTTTTCAACACTCTTACGCATCCGGGCGAGGGATAAGGTGAACAGGGGGTGCAGGGGACTCCGTCCCCCTGCCGGGGGGAAGTGGGGGGTGTCCCCCCACGAAAACAAAAATGGGGGCGAGGTGGCACCTCCTGAAATCTGCCCACGAGGGGGACCC
>DAOUBN010000032.1:0-7857 GCA_034432815.1 Anaerolineae bacterium
CGCGAAAGCAAAACCAGGGAGTGCAGGGGGACGGAGTTCCCCTGACGGGGGGAAGTGGGGGGTGTCCCCCTACGAAAACAAAGTTGGGGGCGAGTTGGCAACTCCTGAAATCCGCCCACGAGGGGGAGCCTGAAGCCAGGCTGAACTCCAGGGAACGGGGGTGGGAAAAAAGAAGAAAAGGCGGTGGGATACCCCACACCCCACCCGATTTTTGGGGACACCCCCAGGAGGGGACAAGGCCCCTTTCACCCCGTAAAAGGAAAACAGGGGGCAAAAACCTCATGCATCGCCCTTTTGCTGGAGCATTGAAAAGCTCTGGCTTATTTGGTGTAAAGTTTATCTATGCCGTGGCGGATGGCATAAGCGGCGGCTTCGGTCCGGGAAGAGAGGCCAAGCTTCTCCAGGATCTGGCTTATGTAATTGCGCACCGTCTTTTCGCTGAGGAAAAGCTCCTCGGCTATTTCCCGGTTGCTCTTCCCCTGGGCGATAAGGGCCAGTATCTGGAGTTCGCGATCCGTGAGGGGGGCGAAAGCTTCAAGCCTCTCTTTCTCCCTCAACTTCCGCAGGCGAGCGAAGAGATAGGGCAGAAGGGAAGGGTCCAGAATGCTTTCACCCCTGCGCACTTTCTCCAGAGCCTCCAGCAGTTCCTCAGACCCCACCCTCTTCAGGACATATCCATCGGCGCCGGCTTCAATGGCCTCAAGGAGGTTTTCCTCCTCCGGGAAGGCCGTCAGGAAAATGACTTTTGTATCCGGAAGCTGTTCCTTTATGCGGCGGCACGCCTCCGCTCCTGACTCTCCGGGCAGGCGCATGTCCATAATGATCACATCGGGCCTCAGGCTCAGAGCCATGGAAACCGCCTCTCTCGCGGTCCCAGCTTCCCCCACTACCTCAAACCCCGGCCGGGAGGAAAGAAGAGCCTTCAGCCCCAACCTCACCACCTCGTGGTCATCCACCAGCATTATCCGGAGCGCTTCAGCCGCTTTCTCTTTCATTTGAAATCCTCAAAGTTACAGTTGTCCCTCTTCCGGGAGAACTCTCTATTTCCATCCGGCCGCCCAGTGCTTTCGCCCGGTAGCGCATATTCGCAAGGCCCCTACCCCTCTTCCACACCGAGCCGTCCAGGATCATCCCGCGGCCATCGTCCCTGATCTTCAATTCGAGCCCTTCCGGCCTGTAGTTTACCTCCATCTCCACCTTGGAAGCTTCTGCATGCCTGACCACATTGGCCAGAGCTTCCCGCACAAACTGAATCAGGTGGAACAACTGAGCGGCCCGCAGGGGGTAGCGCTTGCCCCAGGTGCGGATTTCAATAGGGGGAATGCTCTGAAATTCGGGCCTGAGGAGCAAACGCCTTATCTCGTCTTCCAGGAAAAGGCCATCCTTCAAGAGGTCAAGATCGTAAATGTAATTGCGCAGGTCGGCTATGGAGTTTTCCAGGATCTTCCGGATTTCCCTCACTGTTCTGCTGAACTCTGGCGCGCCAGCGCACGGGTTGCTCGCCAGGCTCTCCAGGTAAAGGCTTGCCCCGTAGAGGTTCTGGATCACCCCATCATGGAGTTCCCGGGCAATGCGCTCCCTCTCTTGATTCAGTAAGTAAGCCTGCCTCATCTCCTGAAGCTGTCTTTCAGTTTCCTCGGTGAAGAGGGCGAGGCTCCTTACAATGAAAATAGCCTGAGCCAGCCCAAGGGCCGGGCGGACGAAAAGGGGCAGGTGGAAGGTTTCTCTGAAGTAAACCGGTGAGATGGAGAACAACTCCACGGCACCCCCTAGGCCGTAAGCGAGAGCGGCGAACTGGAGGTCACGCGCTATCCAGGCGAAACCTCTCCGCCTGATGGAAGAGCTCTGGCGGAGAAGCCCAGCGAAAGTGGCCCACAGGGCCGGAACCCCCAGCACGCAGCGGGTCATGTTCTCGGTGGAAGCGAAAAGGGATTCCCTCTGGAATTCCCTTACGATCAGGAGCAGAACCAGACCCCAGATCCCGAGCACCACAACGGGCATCGGGCAGAAGCCGCGCCCTTCCCGGGGCTTCACGAGGCAGAAGCCAAACTGGGACAGGCAGAAAAAGGAAAGGGCCAGCAGGGAGGTGTGGAGCAGGTAAAAGGCGGCCTGAAAGGCCGGGAAGAGCCTCTCCTGGATAGGGATGAAAACATGCCCCCACTCACTGAAAGCATGAAGTATCCCGAAGGCGGCAAGCCAGGGCATGGGCCTGGCCAGCTCCAGAGCGCTCCTGTGCCGCAACTGCAGCCCCACAGCGAGGCCGGTGATGAAAAATATCTCGCCGTAGACGAAGTAAAAGAGCATGTGAAGCCAGAGCTCGGTAAGGCTCCTGAACATCCCTGCCCCTCCAGGTTCAATTATAAATTGCAGGGGAAAGCGGAGCAAATCGTCAGGACAATTGTCCCTGAAAAAAAGGGCTATTTGTCCCTGGTCCTGCAGGGACCGGAAGGGGTAAAATTGTTGATAGACGATGTCCCCTTAGCTTCAAGGAGGAGGTGGGTCAATGGAATACAGTTACAGAGCGCTCAAATTCTTACCCCTGGTGGTCCTCGGGGCGCTGGTGCTTCTTGTAGCATGCGCTACCCCGGCCCCAACCCCTGCACCCACGCCCACTCCGGTGCCCCCAACTCCGACCCCCACTCCTGTCCCTCTCGTTTGCCCCTACCAGGAGGAGTGGGCTGGATCGGCGCATGCCGATGCCAGAGCTGAGGCTTTTACCCACTGGAATGAAGCACAACCCCCTGAAATCCCTCCAGAATGCGCCAAGTGCCACAGCACTCCGGGCTTCCAGGATTTCCTGGGGCTGGATGGTTCGCAGGCGGGGGTGGTGGACAAGGCTGCTCCTGTGGGCACTGTGATAACCTGCGTGGCCTGCCACAACCAGGCTACCGCTCAGATGACCTCTGTGGTGTTCCCCTCCGGAGCCGAGATCAAGGGCCTGGGGGCTGAAGCCCGCTGCATGCAGTGCCATCAGGGCCGCGCTTCCACCACGACAGTGGACAATGCCATAACCAAAGCGGGCGTGAAAGAGGACGAGGTCAGCCCCGACCTGAGCTTCATCAACATCCACTATTATGCCGCCGCAGCGACCAATTTAGGCACCCTGGTCAAGGGCGGCTACCAGTATCCCGGTAAATCCTACGATGGGAAATTTGACCACGTGGAGGGTTTCAGTGCCTGTGTGGACTGCCACGACCCCCACTCCCTGAAGATCAGGGTTGAATCCTGCACCCTCTGCCACCAGGGCGTGTCCTCGGTGGAAGACTTCAAGAACGTGAGGATGGAGGGCTCCACTAAGGACTACGATGGCGACGGCAACGTGGAGGAAGGCATCTATTACGAGATCCAGGGCCTCCAGGAGATGCTCTACAGGGCTATCCAGGCCTACGCCAAGGAAGTGGCCAAAAAGCCTATCGTATACGATGCCCATGTCTACCCCTACTTCTTCGTGGACACCAACGGCAACGGCCAGGCAGACCAGGATGAACTCAACGTCCAGAACCGCTACAATGCCTGGACTCCCAGGCTCCTCAGGGCCGCCTACAATTACCAGGTTTCCATGAAGGACCCCGGGGCTTTCGCTCACGGCGGCAAGTATATCATTGAACTGCTCTACGATTCCATTGAGGACCTCAACAAAGCTCTCTCCGCGCCTGTGGACCTCAGCAAGGCTCACCGGGTTGATGCGGGGCACTTTGACGGCTCCTCCGAAGCCTGGAGGCACTGGGATGCCCAGGGCGAAGTTCCGGCGGCCTGCGTGAAGTGCCACACGGCGGAAGGCCTCCCCATGTTCCTCAAGAACAATGCCACCATCGCTGTAAAGCCTTCCGGCAGCATGGCCTGCACCACCTGCCACGATCACACCAAATTCCCCGCCCGCTATGAGGTTAAATCCGTCACCTTCCCCAGCGGTGCGGCCCTCTCCCTGGATAACCCCGATGCCAACCTGTGCATGAACTGCCACCAGGGGCGCGAATCCACTGTAAGCGTCAACAAACTCACCGAAGGCCTTGACCCCGATAAGCCTTCCGATAAGCTCCGCTTCCTGAACGTGCACTATGCGGCTGCCGGAGCCAGTCTGTTCGGGACCGAAGCCAAAGGTGCCTACGAGTATCCTGGCAGGAGCTACGCTGGCCGCTTTGAGCACGTGAAAGGCTTCCAGACCTGCGTGGACTGCCACAGCGTCCACGAGTTGGAGGTCAAAATTGAGGCCTGCGCCGGGTGCCACAAGGTCCAGGAGCCCACTGCCATCCGGATGAGCACAACCGACTTTGACGGCGATGGCGATACCTCTGAGGGCATCGCCGGCGAGATCGCCACGATGCACGAAGCTCTCTACGCCGCCATCCAGAAGTATGCTAAGGAGGTGGTGGGCACCCCCATAGTTTACTCGCCCTACGCCTACCCCTACTTCTTCATAGACACCAACGGCAACGGCCAACCCGATCCTGACGAGACTGTCCCCCAGAACGCCTACAAGCCCTGGACTCCCAGGCTCCTCAAAGCGGCCTACAACTACCAGTTTGTAGCCAAAGAGCCCGGCGCCTATGTCCACAACGGCAAATACGTCCTACAGATCCTCTACGATTCTCTGAAGGACATAGGTGCCGATGTGAGGAAGATGACAAGGCCATAGCGGTTCCCGATCGCCTGACCCAACCCCCGGAAGCCATCGGGCTGGCGCGGTGCCGGCCCGATGGCTTCTTCTTGACAAGGCCAGGCAAGATGGGTATAATTTGAGCCGAGTGTTACAATTTAAAATAGTCAGCGAGGAGATCTATGGCCGGAAGGAAAATCTCACGGAGGGATTTCGTTAAGGGCGTCATCGTTGCAGGGGCGGCTGGAATTCTCGTTCCTCCGCTGATTTCCTCAAAGGAGAAGCCCACCTCAACCCCCAGGAAAATCGCTGCAAAGTATGCCCTGATCATTGACCTCAATAAGTGCGTCGGTTGCGGGGCCTGCGCGGATGCCTGCCGCATCCGCAACCATCTCCCTGAAGGCCAGAGTTTCATCAAGATTTACCGCAAGGAAACCGGCGGCAGGGAGTGGTTCCTGCCCGTTCAGTGCCAGCACTGCGTGATCCAGCCCTGCGGTACTGTCTGCCCGGTGAATGCGACCTACACTACCGATGAGGGAGTGGTCCTCATCAACGAACTGCGCTGCACCGGGTGCAAATACTGCCTGGTAGCCTGCCCCTATCAGGCCCGAATCTTCAATGAGGAGACAGGCACCGCCCAGAAGTGCTGGCTTTGCCTGGACTACGTGCTGGGTGGGGGCGAACCGGCCTGCGTCCACGCCTGCATCCCTGGAGCCCGGATCTTCGGGCGCAAGGATGACCCCGAAAGCGAGGTGGCCAAACTCATCGCCTCCGGGAAAGCCGTCCCGCTGCACCCGGAGTTCGGGACTGAGCCCAATATCCTTTTCTACATCCCCGTTGAGTGAGGTGAGAGATGGGTCAGACAGCCTGGGGATGGCTTATCGCCATATATCTCTTCCTGGGAGGGTTGGGAGCCGGTGCCTTCCTCATAGCTTGCGCCATTGAATGGGCGGGCATACGCTACCGCTACGAGTTCTGCCCTGGCACCCTTGTCGGTGCCGGCGTCTCCGGAGCCGCTGTGGGACTGGGCGCTCTCCTGCTCATCTTTGACCTCGGTGCCGGCAAAACCCAGCCCTGGAGGATCCTCTGGATGTTCATCAATCCCACATCGGTTATGACCTGGGGCATCTGGATCCTGAGCATCTTCATCCCTCTTGGTCTCCTTTACGGGCTTGTGGAGCTTCTCAGCCAGATGCCCTCCTGGGACGCCTGGCTCAGGAAGAAGTTGCCCTGGTTCAGAGCAGACTGGCGGGAAGTGAAGAGGCCTCTGACCATTGTGGGCAGCATCTTTGCTGTGGCTACGGCTGTCTACACCGGAGTGCTCATAAGCGCAGTGGGGCCAGCCATTCCCCTCTGGAGCGCCCCCATTTTCCCAGGAGCCCCAATTCCGATGCTCCCGGTGCTCTTCCTGGTCTCGGCCATCTCCACCGGAATGGGCCTGGTCTTTGACCTGGTGGGGACCATCGCCCTACCGGAAATAGTCCAGCGCTACCCCCTCCTCCCCGTATTCCACCTTATGCTGATAGGGCTTGAAGCCATCCTCATAGGACTGCTCCTCCTTTCGGCCTTTTCCCTGGGCGGGGCCGGAGCCTTCTCAGCCAGCCTGATCACCGGCGGGCCCTTCAGTGTGGTCTTCTGGGTTATGGTGGTCTTCCTGGGCCTTTTCCTCCCCTTTGTCATCCACGTTTACGCCATAGGAGCAGGACGTCACAGCCCTGTGTGGGGTATAGTCTCAGGCGTGGGAATTGTGGTCGCGGGGCTCTTCCTGCGCTACATCATCATCTTCGCAGGGGTTCCTGCGTTCCTTTAGGAGGTAAGTCATGCTTCCTGCCACATGGCCAAGGTGGACGGTTATACTCGTAGGGCTTGCCCTTGCAGTTTTCGCTATCGTCGCAGGGTTGATACTGGAGCCGATAGGGCAGGCTCTGGCTCCGAAGGTCAAGCCAACCCCTACCCTCCCCTCCATCGGCTATGCCAGGCCTCTATCGGCAAAGTGCGAAAGCTGCCACTTTGATAAGACCAGGCTCCTGGCAAGCGCTGCATCCCCGGAAAAAGCTGAGGCAGCCTTCATAGACCCCGGCTCCCTCCTCACCCCCCACGGCCGCCTCGGTTGCGTGACCTGCCACAAGGGGAACGGCATGGCTGAGGATAAAGAGACGGCCCACCAGAACCTCCTGGCCGACCCCAGCACCGCTGCCCCGGGCAATTGCCTGCTCTGCCACCGTTCCCTCCCGGATGTAATACCGGAAGACAGGCTGAAGACCCCGCACGGGCTGATCATCAAAAGGACCATGGAAGGGACATGCGATGTCTACTGCAGCGATTGTCACGGCGGGGTAGGGCACGGGTTTGACCCCGTGAGCGGCAAGATCATCTGCTCCATGAGCGTCTGTCTGGATTGCCACCGCAAGCGCAACCTTGACATCCAGCTTGAGGACTGCATCGCTTGCCATATCGGCCCACACGATGTGGCCCAGGTCATAAACTGCAACACCTGCCACACTTCCACAATAACCTGGAAAGAGGTGCACCTGGCAATGCATCCCGTGGAACTGATCGGCAAGCACGCCGAAGCGCCGTGTTTCTCCTGCCACAAGTGGCCGAACTTCGGAGGATTGAGATACGTTTGCAGCGATTGCCACAAACGCCCACACACCTTCGGGAGCGATGATTGCCAGAACTGCCATACTCCCGAAGGCTGGAAAAAATAAGAGGAGGTGAAAAGATGAGTAGGAAGTTGTTTCTGCTGACCCTGACCCTTCTCATCGCCCTCGGGCTTACCGTCGGGGCGGCCTTTGCCCAGCAGCCCACAGGGGAGTTTGAGCTCGTCCGCAAGGCTGTTGAGGCCTATCTCACCTCGGGCAAGCCGCCGGTGATTGAGGCCAAGGAACTCTATCAGATCCTGAACGATGGCGATCCCGAGAATGACCCCTTCATCCTCTCTGTCCGCAAGACTGAGGACTATGCCAAGGGCCACATTCCGGGCGCCGTCAACATCTTCTGGAAGGACCTCTGGAAGCCCGAGAATCTGGCCAAGCTGCCCAAGGACAAGAAGATTGTGGTCTACTGCTACACTGGCCACACCGGGCAGGTTGCTACCGCCATCCTCAACCTCCTGGGCTATGATGCTGTGACCCTCAAGTTCGGGATCATGGGCTGGACCAAGAACGACCAGGTCCTTGCCCAGCCTCGCTTTGACCCCGCCACCCAGCCCGATTACCCGGTGGAGACGGCTGCTCCTCCTGCGCTCCCTGTGACCG
>DAOUBN010000033.1:0-4589 GCA_034432815.1 Anaerolineae bacterium
GTGCACAAGGGCCGATTCAAGAAATCAAGCTGGACTTCTTTTCAATCTCAATTAACGGAGATGTAGCAGTGGCTATTTTTGATGACGGGCCCAGGACAAACAGGATGACTCTGGTAAAGGTGAATGGTAGGTGGTTCATAGCCGGGAATGAAATCGTTGCAATCCATCCATAAGCAGACTGCATACAATACAAGAGGTAAGCTGGCTAACACGCGCTTGCACCTGACGCCGCTCCGCTGCGCTTCGCGGCGCAGGTGAAGCGCAGGCCGTTAGGCAAGATCAAACCCGCATAAAATTTTTAAGGAGGTTGCCATGAAACGCTTTCATAACCGTAGGGATGCCACCAGGGAGGCCGGTGGGAAAACCTGTGAATATTTACAGGAGGGAACAATTATGAAGCGAAAATTGCTTGTAGTGCTGTTTGTCATTCTCCTTGTGAGTGCTGTGTCAGTCCAGGCCGGTGGCCCTCCCCAGCCCCAATACATCGAGGAGCCTATCCACGTGTCAAAAGACACCAGTGCTTATGATTACGCAGATAACGTCAGGAAGGCCAGCGACCACGGCTGTGACGATTACTGGGCCATTTTCTATTCGACATATCCCAATCTGCCAGGAGGAGTCTGGGCCGACAACTTGATTAACCAATGGCACATCAATCAGCATAACGGCCTGGATGGTTACTTCCGATGCAACCCTTATGACGGTTGCACAACGTATCTTTGTACCAAGCACGGATGGGGTGCTGACGCCTGGTCGGTGAAAGTGAGGTGGTAAAGTATGCATCATGGAGAGCGGACCTTCCAATGGAAGCAGAGCCTCTTCCTGGTAGTAGGGATACTTCTCCTGATATTTAGCTGGGTGGCGCTGTTCTTTTGGGTCGATCGCTTTGTCATGCTTTCCTTCATTCCCTACGATGATGTTATGCCAGAGGCCCGTCCAGCAATAGGCACCTGGCAGCGCCATCTGAACGATTTTTTCGAAAGGCCACCCGGGAGGCACCTGCCTGCCTGGCTTATCGTAGGTGCCAGCATAACCATTTTCATTATTGCTCTTGGTCGTGCACCCCAATCGCCTGCTGTAAGAATAAGACTTGGGCTAAGTTTTGCCCTGTCAAATCTTCTTCTCATCGTGGCTATGGCTTTCAGCAATCTTATCCTCAGCTCCTTGCCACTAGAACTGCCCTCTTTAAACCCAATGTATCACTATCACCCAGGATACGGATGGACGTTCAAATTTATATTAGCAGATACTTTGTTGCTAGGGCTTTGGCTAGCTCTCCAAGTCTGGGGTATCCCCAAACGGGTGTTGGCTCGCTTCCCCCGCGAAAGGGGATCGCATACAGAAGAGCCATATTGATGTGCTTCTGACGCAGCAAGCGATCAGGGAGTTTGCTGAGGACGTTGACTTGGAAGTATCAAGGTTGCTAAGAGCTCAAGGTGGCGGCTAACAACGGGTTCCTGAGAAACTGACCAGAATCCTGGTCATATTGGCAAGTGTATCGCTGTCAGTTTCTCCAGCGGGGGAATACCCGCTGGTATGGGGAGTTGCAGCCGACGTTGCTCTGCTGCGCTCCGCAACGCGGCTGAACCCGACCGTTAGCCGCGGGAGAAGTATCGCGGGGCACATAAAGGGAATACCCATACAGGAGTTGGTCGGTCGGTGCCATACCGTGGGGGTCGAGCCGCAGGCAGGCAAACGGCCGTGTCCCTGCAGGTGGAGGGGTAAGCGGCTAACCCGCCGCTCCAGCCGACACGCTCCGCTGCGCTCCGCGTGCGGCTGAAGCCAACCGTTAGGCAAACCCTGATGAGAAGGGGGTGTGCTATGAAGAAGCTCTTGCTTATTTTGATGCCTTTGCTGCTATTAGGCTCCTTCGGCGTGGTCTTTGCTCAAGAGCCTGAGGTCAATGTTCTTTAACGAACTCTCCCTCCAGCTTGCCACTATCAGGGACCCGGACCAGGCTGAAGCAATCCTAAACCAAATCTACACCCTTTCCCTGGAGATGATGAAAGACCCGGATTATGCCCGCAAAGTGAAGGAGGCTGAAAAATCCCTCCGGAAGGCGATGAAAGAGAAGCTGATAAAAGACCTCATAGAGACCGGAACATCTCCAGAAGAGGCTTTTCGGATAAGCGAAGAGGTGTTCGGTCTTGAGGGACCTGGAAAGGCCAGTTCAGTGGATTGGTTGAAGCTCCAGAAAGGGGACATAATGCACGTGAGGGATAAGGAAAAACCCATCACCTACCTCTACGCTATGTATTTCTCCCATTCGGGGCTTGCCCACGACGCACGTTGGTCCTATGAATCCAACCCCAGCACTGGTGTCAAAGTCCTGCCCATAACTCAAAACTTCAAGGTGCAGGGTCGCATAGTTGCCCTTGGATACACGAAGGGCAAAGAGAGGTGGGAGCTCATAAGGGCTCTGGAGCAGGCAGAAGCCAAATACGGCACAGATGGTCGCACCCCATACAACTACTGGTTCCCCGACAAGTGGACCGACAGTCGCCTCTATTGCTCCCAGCTGGTCTGGAAGGCCAATATCCTTTTCCTGGGGAAAGATGTGGATAGCAACGACTGGCGTTATCGTGTGTGGCTTTGCGCCAGATGGCCGATCATATGGGGTCTGGCCTGCGGGGTCTTCGCTCATTTGGCAGTGGCTCCCGATGAGATTTTCCTTTCCCCTGAGACGGTGTATTATTCCATAGGCGCAGCGGAGTAAGGCGATGGATAGGGTTGTGAGCCTTCCGCCGGCTCAAGCTGTGCGGAAGGCTCACGCCCTGAATTTTTACCTGCAGGGGAGGTTTTCAGGTTATGCCTCGTTATTTATGTGTGGTTTTGCTTTGCCTTTTGTTGCTCTCCGGTTGCCGGGTGTGGGTGGAGGAGACCGTCCGGGGGCGCAATCTGGCATATCTTCTGGTGGGGCTTTACGACTGGAACATGTGGCCAAGGAACAATTCCTTAACTGTCTTTGATGCCGATACCCTCAAGGTAATGAGGAAGGTGAAGTTGCCCAGGTCGCACGCTTATGCGGGGGCCTTCGCTCGTGATCCTGAGGGGCGGATATGGATAGCCTTTTCCGGGGGTCTGGGGCAATCTGATGACCGGGTGATGGTGTTTTCCCCCGATGGGAAGCTGTTGCGAACCATAAGGGCTCGCGAATATCCGGGGATGGGCATCACCTTCGCCAGGGGGAAGGCTTTCATTGGCTGTTTGGAGCGGGGTTTTGGCGGTTCAGTAGTGGTGGTTGATTTAGACACTTTGGAGGTGGAAAGAGTTATTCCTCTGAAACATCCTGAAGCTAAGGGGATTTATGCTTTAACTTATGCTGCTGCCACTGAGGAATTCCTGGTGGTTACCGTTAGCTTGGGTGATGAGAACACGGAAATAATAGGCTTTGATCTTCAAATGGGGAAAATTAGGGAAAGGATCAGGCTTGCTTTTCCCACCACAGTTTGGCATATCCTCCCCATTAAGTCTCACCTTTTCTATCTTGTCAACAATGCGGGTTTCGTGGACAGGCCTTATGAAGAAGGAGAGGCCCCGAGTTACCGGGACTGTCTTGTCTTTGATGCTCGTCAGGGCAAGATCGTCAGGGAAATAGACTTGCCAGACCTTCTGTATAGAGGTGTCAAGGTGGGAGACACAATTTACTTTTTAAATGTGGCCCAGGCGGCGACCAATGATTGGAGGGAAGGGGTGACGATATATCAGATTAAAGATGGTTCGTATCGGTATATAGAGTTACCCGGGCATATGTGGATGCAGGACATAGCTTATTACAGGGGGGCGGTGTATCTTGCGGGGAAGGATGGGCTCTATCGGCTTGATCTTGAGAGTGAGGAACTGGAATTGGTTTTGAAGGCAGAGGATGCCACTGGGGTGATTTTCCCGTGAAGGTTTGCCTAACTTCTCGCTGCAGCCGACCAGCTTCGCAGGCGGCTGAACTCGGTGCCGTTGGGCTTCTCTCATTTGTTCAGGGTTAGCCCGGGCTAATAATCTTACTCCGGGCGGTTTATGGTGGCTTGCCGCTTGTCCTCAATTTGCCCCCCTCTGGAAAGCAAGAAGAGGCAGGGGACACTTACTGCGACCCCTGGCATGGGGGCGAAGCCACCCGCCTCCCTTGGTTTTTCCCCACCTTCGTTTGCTCAGGGTCCGGGGGCCCGCTCGTGGGCGGGTTGAAAAATGGGGGTGGAGGGGGCTTTGTTCCCTCCTGAGGGTTCGGGTGATGTGCCCCCGAAACTGGGGGCGAGCTGGCATATCCTGCAACCTGCCTGCGAGTGGGAGGCTGAAGCTCGGCTTAGCCGCAGGGAACGGGGGTGGGAAAAGGGCAGGGGGACATTCCCCAAGGCTCCCGGCATGGGAGCTTTGCCCCCATGCACCCCCCGATTCCCCACCCTCGTTGGCTTGGGGTTCGCCCAGGTTCAGGGTCCCCCTCGTGGCCAGGTTGCAGGAGGGGGCTTCTCGCCCCTTGTTTTGTTTTCCTGGGGGGACACCCCCCAGACCCCCCGGGATGGGGCTTCGCCCCCTCCACCCCCTTGAGTTTGTTTTTCCCGGGGGCACACCCTCCAGAACCCCTGGCACGGGGCCTTCGC
>DAOUBN010000034.1:0-14924 GCA_034432815.1 Anaerolineae bacterium
GTTATGGTGTTAGCTCCGGCGCATCCGGCCGTTATGGCGAGGAGGGCCAGGAGGAATTTCCCCCAAGGGATCGCCGGTCCGGTGGCGGCTACCATTCCTCCCAGGGCAGTGAAGACCAGGAGCGAAACGCTGGGAGGTTTGGTCACCATGATGTAGCCCTTCAGCTTTGAAGCCAGGCTCAGCTTTCCGGCCCCAGCCAGTTCTCTTTCCATAGTCTTACCTCCGAATTATCATCAACCCTGACCAGGAGCTCGGCCGCAGTTAGCCCGAGCCCGGGATGGACCAGGTCCGGAGCGACCTCGGCCAGAGGAACCAGGACGAAACGCCTTTCGTGGAGACGAGGGTGGGGGATCGTGAGCGCAGCATCGGAAAAGACCAGGCTATTGTAGAAGAGGATGTCAATGTCAATGGGCCTTGGTCCCCAGCGCACCCCCCCGGTCCGCCCCAGTTCCCTCTCAATTGACTTGATGAAATCCAGGAGGGCATGGGGCGAGAGAGCCGTCTCCCCCGCGCAGACGGCGTTCAGGAACCACGGCTGCTCGGTATAGCCCACCGGCTCCGTCTCGTAAAGAGAGGAAACCCGGAGGATCCGGACCCTTTCCCTTAACCGCCCAATGGCTTTCAGGATGTTGCCTTCCCGATCTCCCAGGTTGGAGCCGAGCCCCAGGTAGACTTCGGCCACTACTTTCCCACCCCGATCTTGCGGAGGTTCTCCAGGATAAAATCTTCAGGGAGAGGCCCCCCGAGGGTTACGTCCACTATCTTCCCAGAAGGGTCAATCCAGAAGGTGGTGGGGAGCCCCCTGACCCCATACCTGTTGGCGACCTCCCCTTTCGTGTCCAGGAGGATAGGGAAGGTTACGCCTGTCCCTTCAATGAATTCCCTGACCTCTGGGGGAGACTCGCCCACGTTCACCCCCAGGATCACCAGGCCTGATGGGCCGAGTTCCTGGTAAAGTTTCTGGAAGAGGGGCATTTCTTCGCGGCAGGGAGGGCACCAGGTGGCCCAGAAGTGGAGCAGGATGGGCTTTCCCCTGAATTCATCAAGGCTTCTCTCCTGTCCTTCAAGGGAAAGCAGAGTGAAAGGAGGGGCCATACCCAGCGTTCCTTCCGAACTTCTCCCTGCATTGCAGCCTGCCAGGAAAACCAGAGCCAGAAGAGCGAGAAACGCTAACCCGATCTGCTTCATAGCTCAACTCCGGATTGCTTGAGATTATAAACTTACAGGCCGGACAAGTCAAAAGCACCCTGCCCCATTCGGGAGATGCAGGGAAGTTTCCCTCACATGCCGGGGGGCATGGGAGGTGTCTCCCTGCCCCTTCTCTCTTCCAAACCGGGGGTCCAGGAGGCTTTGCCCCATGGTAAGGGGCCTGGGGGATGTGCCCCTTCAGAAGAACAAATCACGGGGGTGGAGGGAGCTTTGCCCCCTCCCGGGGGGTGTCCCTTCTGCTTTTTTCTCTTTTTCCCACCCCCGTTTGCTGTGGCTGAGCCTGGCTTCAGGGTCCCACCTGAAGACGGGCTTCAGGAGATGCCACCCCGCCCCCAATTTTGGTGCTGTGGGGGGACACCCCCCACTTCCCCCCGGCAGGGGGACTCTGTCCCCCTGCAACCCGGCCACGAGGGGAAAACTGGGGGGCGAAGCCCCCATCCCGGGGGGTTGCGAGGGGGTCCAGGGGGCAAAGCCCCCTGGCAGGGGGTCTGGGGGATGTGCCCCCAGAAAAACCAATTAAAGGGGCGAGAAGGTAACTCCTGCAACCCGGCCCCGAGGGGGACCCTGAACCCCGGCAAACCCCAAGCAAACGAGGGTGGGGAAAAAGAAAAAGTGGGGACACCCCCACTTCCTCCCGTCAGGGGGCGCAGTCCCCCTCCACCCCCAGCCTGATTTTCGGCGGCGGGAAAGCTCTCCGGGCAGGGGAGGAAGTTACCCCGCTTGACAAAGAGGGGAACCTGAAATAAACTTCCGCCGGGAAAATCAGCCCTTTCAAGGGGAGGAGAAATGGGAAGAAGATGGCTTCCGTTGTCCCTCCTTCTGGTTTTAGCCCTGGCCGCCTGCAGGACCACCCCCGCCGTCTCAGGCTCCATCCTGATTGATGGCTCCAGCACCGTCTACCTCATAACCGAAGCCATGGCCGAAGAGTTCCAGAAGGCGAACCCCGGCATCCACGTAACGGTGGGAATCTCAGGCACGGGGGGAGGCTTCAGGAAATTCTGCGCAGGAGAAATTGACATTGTTGACGCCTCAAGGCCCATAAAGCCCCCGGAAATGGAAGCCTGCCGCCAGAAAGGAATTGAATTCATTGAACTCAAGGTCGCCTTTGACGGGCTCGCCGTGGTGGTCAACCCCGAAAACAACTGGGTGGATTACCTCACGGTGGAAGAACTGAAGAAAATATGGGAGCCCGAAGCCCAGGGCAAGGTGACCCGCTGGAGCGACATCCGCCCCCACTGGCCCGATAAGGAACTCCACCTCTACGGCCCCGGCGTTGACTCCGGCACCTACGACTACTTCACCGAGGTCATCGTCGGGAAGAGCGGGAGCAGCCGGGGCGATTTCCTGGCCAGCGAGGACGACAACGTCCTGGTCCAGGGGGTGGCCTCGGATCCCCTGGCTCTGGGCTACTTCGGCTTCGCCTACTACATGGAAAACGCCGACAGGCTCAAGCTCGTCCCCATAGACGGCGGCGGAGGACCTGTCCTCCCATCCTACGAGACCATCCTCAGCGGGGCTTACAGACCCCTCTCCCGTCCCCTCTTCATCTACGTGTCCAAAGCGGCTGCGGAACGCCCCGAAGTGCGGGCTTTCATAGAGTTCTACCTTGACCCCCGGAACGCCGAAAAGCTGGTGAAGGAGGTGGGCTACATTCCCCTGCCTGAGGGAGAACTCGGAAAATCCCTTGAGCGCTTCCGGAACCGCGTAACAGGCTCCGATTACGTCCACTGATGTTGAGGAGATCCTTAGCTTTAACCTTTGCTTTCATCCTGGCCCTGGCCTTCGTGCTGAGGCCGCGGCCAGCCCCCCTGGAAGCCCCTTCCCCTTCGCCTTACATCCTTCACCCCGGGATAAATGTGGCGCTGGAGGATTTGAGCGATGCTGAACTGCAGAAAGCCCTGGACCTTCTGAGCGAGGCGGGTTTCCGCTGGGTCCGGCAACGCTTCCCGTGGGAGGAGATTGAGCCGGAGAGGGGGAAGTTCTCCTGGGAGAAGTGGGACAGGCTCGTGGAAGCCCTGAAAGGCCGGGGCTTTCACATCCTGGCCGTCCTTGATACTTCTCCGGAATGGGCCCGCCGCCTGTGCGGAGGCGCCCCGTGCCCCCTCTCCACCACTCCCCCGGCCGAGAGCTTCTTCTTCGGCGATTTCGCCGAGGCTTTCGCCCGCCGCTACGCCCCCTTCATTGATGCCTACCAGATATGGGACGAGCCCAACATCTACCCTCACTGGGGGGAGGGCTGGGCCGACCCCGAAGGATACGCCGCCCTGCTCAGGGAAGGATACATCCGGATAAAAAGCGCCGACCCCGATGCCTTCGTCCTGACGGCGGGGCTTGCCCCCACCACCGAGAGAGGCCCCATCAACCTGAACGAGGCGGAATTCCTCCGGAGGATGCTGGCCTCCGGCGCGGTGGAATTCTTTGACGCGCTGGCCCTCAAGGCTTTCGGCTTTGATTACCCCCCATCCGACCCCCCGGCTCCGGAGAAGCTCAACTTCCGCCGGCCCGAACTCATTGCCGGTCTGGCCAGGGGGAAGCCGGTCTGGATCGTGGAAGCAGGGTGGAACGCCCTCCCTTCAGGCTGGCAGGGCGGGAAATCCATCTGGGGCTCCGTGACGGAGGAAGAGCAGGCCCTGTGGACCACAGAGGCTGCCCGGTGGGCGTGGGAGAGGTGGGGTTGGCCTGTGTTTTTCACCAGCTTCAGGCCCCAGGCTCCCCCCGATGACCCCCGCTGGGGTTTCGCTTTCATCTGGCAGGACTGGACGCCCCGTCCCGTTTACCGTGCCCTGGCCGGCCTTGAGCTCCCCCCTGTGCTGGCCCCCGGCCTCTACCGCCCCGATCACCCGGCAATCACCTACCGCGGGGCCTGGCGCCTTTCCCCCTACGGGGCCGACATCCCTCACGGAGCCCAGGGCGATGCCTCCCTTGAGTTCTCCTTCAGCGGGACAGGCCTTGACATCCTGGTGCGAAGGGGGAACTACAGAGCTTTCCTCTATGTGACGGTGGACGGCAGGCCCTCCAGCGCCCTCCCCAGGGATCCGGCCGGCAGAAGCTACGCGGTCCTATACGACCCCCTCTGCCGCACCGCTGTGGTAACCCTGGCCCGGAACCTCCCCTTCGGAAAGCACCGGGTGGAGATCGTCCCCGATGGAGGCTGGAGTCAGTGGGCCATTGTCGGCTTCAGGGTGCGGGGGGAGGAAAGGAGTTCCCGGTTGCCCATCGTCCTGCTTTCGGGCCTTTACCTCCTTGCCCTTTCCGCCCCCTTCCTCCTTAAGACCCTTGATTCCATCCCTGTTCCCGGGCTGCCGGAGGCCTCGCTCCCGATCTTTCTGGCGCTGGCTGTCCTGTGGTTCTCCCTCCCGCCCCTGGCTTCTCTCCTGACCCTCCCCCTGTGGCTTCTGGCCTTCTACTTCTGGCCCGAAATGGGACTTGCCGTCACTGCCTTCGCCACCCCTTTCTTCCTCCTGCCCAAGAACCTCTTCCTGAAGAACTTCTCCCCCCAGGAACTCGCTCTGGCCGCCGCTGCCGGAGCCATCCTGGTCCGATCCAGGAAGAATCTCAAGCTCAGGCTTACGGGCCTGGACCTGGCCGTGGCGGCTCTGGTCGCTCTGGCGGCTTTATCCCTCCTCTGGGCCGAAAATTTCGGGGTCGCCGCCTACGAATTCCGGAGGGTCGTGGCCGAATCAGCCCTTTTCTACGGCCTCATCGCGCTGGTCCGGAGGGATAACCCGCGCGCCCTTCCCCTCCTGGCCGATGCCTTCATAGCGGGTGCCTTTGCAGTCTCCCTGGTGGGAATCCATCAGTTCTTCCAGGGCCAGGCCATCGCAGTGGAAGGGGTGCGGAGGGTCAAAGCCTTCTACGGTTCCCCTAATAACCTCGCCCTCTTCTTGGGAAGGGCCCTTCCGGTCGTCCTGGCTGTGGGCCTCTGGGGGAAGACGGCAAGGAAGTGGATCTACCTTGCGGCAGGATTTTTCATCGCGGCCGCCCTCTACCTCACCTTCTCCCGGGGAGCCCTTTTCCTCGGAGTGCCCGCTGCGCTCCTTTTCATTTTCGCCCTCAGGGGGAAAAGGGCCCTTGTCCCCGCGCTTGCGGCACTCTTCCTCCTGGCCCTGACCCTCATCCCCTGGCTCTGGACTGCTCGCTTCGCATCCCTCCTGGACCTGGAAAAGGGGACAGGCTTCTTCCGCCTGAAACTCTGGGAAGCCTCCCTCAACATGCTCAGAGACAGCCCGATCCTGGGGGTCGGCCTGGACAATTTCCTCTACCAGTATCGGACCCGATACGTCCTGCCGGAGGCATGGCAGGAACTGAACCTCTCCCACCCCCACAACTTCCTCCTGGACTGGTGGACGAGGCTGGGAATAGGGGGAGTCATTGTCCTGGGATGGCTGCTGCGGGAATTTTTCAGGGCAGGATTGAGAGGCTACCGGCAGATGCCAGAGGGCGAGGATAAAGCCTTCCTCCTGGGCTTCATGGGAACTGTGGTGGAAGCCTTCGCCCACGGCCTCGTTGACCATTCCTTCTTCCTGCCCGACCTGGCGATCGCTTTCATGCTGGCTTCAGCCTGGGTCCGCCATGGAGGAGAAGATAAGGAAGTGGCTTAAAGCCCTGGTGGAAATCCCGAGCCCCACAGGTCAGGAGAGGGGCCTCCAGCTCTACCTTGCGGAGAACCTCGGCAGGCTCGGGTTTGAGAGCGAACTTCAGGAGGTGCTCCCTTCCAGGCCGAACCTCCTGGCCTGGCGCGGCGAAAGCCCCCTCCTAATCGCCACCCACTCCGATACGGTGCCGGCGGCAGATTACGCCCTCAGGGAGGAAGAAGGCTTCTTCTGCGGCCCCGGCGTGGCCGACGCCAAAGGGCAGATCGCCGCCCTCCTGAGCGCCCTTGAAGCGAACCCCCTTCCGTTAACCCTGGCCTTCACCGTGGATGAGGAGGACAAGGGGGAAGGAAGCCGCAGGCTTCGCCTCCCCCCCTGGGTGAGGATGGCGGTGGTCCTGGAGCCAACTGGGCTGAAAGTGGCAGTGGCCCAGTCCGGCTCACTGGACCTGGAGTTGACAGTCAAAGGGAGGAAGGCCCACGGAGCCTGCCCCGATGCCGGCAAGAACGCCATCCTCAGGGCCTTTGAAGCCCTGACGAGAATCCAGAGCCTGAGCTTCATGCGGGTTGAGCATCCCCTCCTCGGCAGGCCCCACATAATGCCCTACTGGATCAGAGGGGGCGACCCTGAGCTTTACCTTGTGCCCGATGAGGCCGTGGTTCGTTTTGATGTTAAACTGGTCCCGCCCCTTTCGCCCGAAGAAGTCCTGACCGAGATTGAAAAGGCGACGTCCGGCTACGGCTCTCTTAAGGCCCTTGACCAGGATCCGCCTTTTGAAATTTCCCCTCAGGCTCAGGTTGTCCGGATCCTCCAGGAAGCTTTCCGCCTGGCTCTGGGCCAGGAAGCCAGGCTTTCCGGCATGCCCAGCTGGACCGACGCAGAGCCCATCTATCACAAAGGGGTTGAAGTAGCCATCTTCGGCGCGGGGGAACTCCACCGGTCCCATACGGAAGACGAAAGGGTTGAAAAGGAAGAACTGGTGAAGCTGGCAGCAGTGCTGGACAGGCTCATCACTCTGGCTTCTCGGGCTTAGCCTCATCAAGCACCCACCTCTCCCACACATCGTATACATCGGTGGGCCTGAAGCCGAACTTCCGGTAAAGCCTCTTTGCCCGCTCATTCTCCTTCCCCACCCACAGGCCTATGCGTTTTCTCTTCTTAGAGCGGAGGAACTCAATGGCATGGCGGAGAAGAGCGGAGCCGAAACCCCTTCCGCGGTAAGCCGGGGCGATCACCAGTTCATGGATTTCCCCGACGATCTCTCCTCCCCAGAACCACCGGCTGTGGGCGGAAGCGAAGCCCACAATCTTCCCATCCTCCTCCACCACGAAAAAGCCCGATGGATCGCCTTTGTAGAGCCAGTTCAAATAGCGCCTGGCCATCCAGGGCGCCCTGTAAGCATACTTCTCAAGGCCCTGGTAGCCTTCCAGGTAGAGCTTCACCAGCTCCTCCCGCATCTCCCGGAACTTCTCCCGGCTCAGAGTTTTAATCTCCATTCGCTCCTCCCGCCGAATTCTACTCCTTCCCCGAACCAGGCGCAAAGCAAGGGACTTTTGTCACTGCGGGAGTAAAAATCCGGGGCTTAAGATGTGACCGAAAAAGTAAGTTATGGGGAAGTCGCGGTGCAGGGGGACAAAGCCCTGTGCCGGTGGCTTCGGGGTGTGCCCCCAGAAGAACAAAGCAGGGGGGGGGGGGGGGCGAGGCTCCCTCCCGGGGGGCGTGGGGGGTGTGTTAAAGGGGCGAGAAGGTAACCCCCGCAACCCGCCCACGAGTGGGACCCTGAACCCTTGCGAACCCTCAGCTAACGAGGGTGGGGGAATCAGAGGGTGCAGGGGGGCTAAGCCCCCACGCCGGGGATCACAGGGGTGCCCCCCGCTTTCTCCGAGCAAATGAGAGGGGAAAATTTAAGAAACAGGAGGTGAAGCATGAAATTCCCCTACAGCGAAAAGGTCCTCGAACACTTCCGGAACCCCAGGAATGTGGGCCGGATAGAAGACGCTGATGGCAAGGCTGTTGAAGGCAGCCCCGCTTGCGGCGATATGGTAGCCGTCTACATCAAAGTTGACCCCGAAACCAAAGTGATAACCGACATCAAATTTGAATCCTATGGATGCGCCTCCAATATCGCCACCGGCTCCATAATAACAGAGCTGGCCAAGGGCAAAACCATTGATGAAGCCAAAAAGATCACCTGGAAGCAAGCTTCCGAAGCCCTGGGTGGACTGCCTCCCATAAAAGCCCACTGCTCTGTCCTGGCCGTGGAAGGGCTGAGGGCGGCCATCCAGAACTATGAAGAGCGCCACGGCCTGGTCAAAGAAAAAGAACCCACCACCGTGGAAGTAGTCCGGAAGCGCCTCAAGAAAGTCATGAACCCCCTCACAGGCCTGGACCTCGTCCGAACCAACCTCATCAAAGAAATTGAGGTCAGGGATGGCACAGTGCGGGTAGTGGTGGACCTTCCCTCCACTCACCAGTTCGCCAACAACATAAAAGAAGAGATAGTGGAGAAAATTGAACCCCTCTGGGATGTGAAGGAAGTGATAGTGGAATTCACGGAATGAGGAGGCGAGATGCGGATCCTGGCCATCATCTCGGGCGAATACGGCCGCAGGCATGTGGAAAACATCCGGGCCCACGGACCAGTGGACTGGCAGATTGAGGTGTGGAAAGCTCCCGCTTTCCTGCCCCCGGTTATAGACGACCCGGAAGAGTTCCTGCCTGCCTCCTTCCCCCCGGCCGACCTCATCCTGTCCTTTGCCGAGCACCCAGGCGTGGCCGAACTCCTCCCGGAAATCGTCCGGATGACCGGAGCGAAAGCGGTTCTTGTGGCGGTGGATAATGATCAGTGGCTTCCTCCGGGCCTTGCCCAGCAACTGCGGGAGTGGCTCGGGGAAAGAGGGGTAACCTGCGTGACCCCCAAGCCCCTCTGCTCTCTCGCCCCCGATCACTACATGGTAGGCCGTCGTCAGAGGATTGACTACAGCGATCCGCTGCTGGCGGAATTCACCCGCTACTTTGGCCGGCCCGAACTGCGAGTTGAGGTTGACCCCAGAACCAGGACTGTGAGCTCCGTTGAAGTAATAAGGGATGCCGTGTGCGGGTGCGCCAGATTTGTGGCCCAGAATCTCGCAGGAGTTCCCGCTGACGACGCTGCAGAAAAAGCAGGCCTCCTCCATCACCATTACCCCTGCCTGGCCAGCATGGAAAAAGACCCAGCTTACGGCGATACCCTGATGCACGTTTCGGGCGATATAATCAAGGACCAGGTGGGGGAGCAGGTTAAGCCTTACCGGCAAATACAATACATAATCCCTGGTGTGAAAGCGGAGTGACCCGGTTTACGAGGAGGTAAAGGCATGAAGGTGGAAATCATAGCCCCCATACCCACCACTTTCCGCCATTGCATGCACTGTGAGCGGCTCATGGATGCCGCACTGGGGGAAAAAGTGCGGCAGGAAATGGTAAAAGAGTATCCTGAAGACTTCCTGAAAGATTTTGAGCGGTTGCTCTCGTGGATTGAGAGGCTGGTATTGCGGTTCGGTCCCTCTTTGCAGGTCCGGGTGATTGACCCCCAATCCCCGGAAGGCCTGTGGAAGTGCCTGCGTCATGGCATCCGCCGTTACCCTGCTTTCATTTTCCCTGGTGGCCGCAAAATAGTGGGCTGGGAATGGGATTCCCTCATTAATCAAATCAGCGCTGAACTCACGTGATGCCCTTTACCGGGAGAGCCAGCTCCCGCAATTTCTGCCCCCGGACTTTTCCTTCGCACGGTAGCAGGTGAGTGCGAGGGGTGTTCCTCGCCTCTTCTCCTCTTTCTTCTCATCCCCTTTGCTGCGGCTAAGCCCGGTTTTAAGGTCCCACTTGGGGGCGGGTTGCGGCGATGGCAACTCGCTCCCCAGTTTTGTTCCTGTGGGGGGTGTCCCCCCAGAAAAACAAATCAGGGGGTGGAGGGGGCTTTGCCCCCTCCCCGGGGGATGCGGGGGGTGTCCCCCCGCCCTTTTCTAAATAAGGGGCGAGAAGGCAACTCCTGCAACCCGCCCGCGAGTGGGACCCTGAACGCAAGCAAACCCTCGGCAAACGAGGGTGGGAAAAATCAGGGGGGTGCAGGGGGGCGAAGCCCCCATGCCAGGGGGGGTGGGGGATGTGCCCCCAGGAAAACAAATTTCCCCTCTTTCCCCACTCGCAAACAAGCTCCGGGGGCTGGCAACTTGCCCCCATTTCTGTGCCCGCCAGCAAGAGGCAAAGCCCCCTTTATTCCTGCCTGGACAAAAGGTGACGCCATGATATAATAGAGCCATGAGCCTGAAGCGTCTCCAGGCTGTCGCGCTCAAAGAATTAAAGCATATCACCAGGGACATCCGGACAATCCTCATGGTCGTAATTTCCCCTCCATTCCTCCTG
Organism: Anaerolineae bacterium; assembly: GCA_034432815.1. Classification (GTDB taxonomy): domain Bacteria; phylum Chloroflexota; class Anaerolineae; order SpSt-600; family SpSt-600; genus SpSt-600. The sequence continues at coordinate 10,203 of DAOUBN010000034.1, forward strand.
TTGGTGATGAGCTCCATATTCGGGCTGGAAGTGAAGAACGTAAACTTCGGGGTAATGGACCTGGACCGAACTCAGCTTTCGCGCCAGTTCATCCAGAAGATGGCCGCTACGAAAGGCTACAGGTATCAGGGCGAGGTGTGGAGCTACGGGGAAGCTTATGAACTCCTGCGCAGGGGCTCCCTGGACGTGGTTCTTGTTGTAGGACCGGGCTTCGCTTCCCGGCTGGAAAGGGGAGAGGATGCCACAATCCAGGCCCTGGTGGATGGGATGGACCCCATTGAGGCCATCGGGATCTTCTACGACCTCCAGGGCATGGTGAGAGCCCACGGCCTGGAGCTCGCTCCCGGCTCTCAGCTTTCCTCCCGTTCCCTCCAACTCATCCACCGCGCCCGCTATAATCCCGACCTCAACTCCAGAACTTCCCTGATCCCAGGACTCATGGCCATCGTCCTGACCCTGCCCGCCATGGCGCTGGCCCTCTCGCTCTCAAAGGAGTGGGAGACGGGAACTTTTGAGGCCCTGGTGGTTTCACCCCTCGGGGGCGCGGAATACCTCCTGGGGAAACTCCTCGCTTACCTGGGCATAGGTCTTGTTAGCGCCTTCATAACCCTGGGAGTGGCCACCCTCTGGTTCAGGATCCCCTTCCGGGGCGATCTGGGCACTTTCCTCTTCTTCTGCCTGGATTTCTTCCTGGCAAGCATGGGGGTGGGCCTGTTCATGGGGCAGAGCGTGAGGAGCCAGCAGACTGCAATGTTCCTGACCCTCCTTTATTTCATTGTGCCCAGTTTCTTCATCGCTGGCCTCGTGCTGCCCCTCAGGGAGGGATCGCCGGCGGACCTCCTGGCTTCCTACCTCCTCTGCACGACTCACTTCATAAAAGCATGCCGGGGGATAATGCTTAAAGGCCTCGGGATAGCCCAGCTCAGGGAGCCCGCCCTGATGCTGGCCCTGATCGGCTTTGTTTCCATAAGCATGGGGTTCGCTTCCTTCAGGAAAAGGATGGGTTGAAGCCATGAGGATTGCCAGCCTTATATGGAAAGAATTCATACAACTGCGCCGGAACGTCCTCCTTTCCTTTTTCATCCTGCTCATCCCCATGTGCGAGTTCGCCCTCATGACCAGGGCCACCGGAAGGGAGATAAAGGATATCCCGGTGGCAGTTTTAGATCTTGACAATTCAAGGGAGAGCCGGGAGCTTGCGAGGGTTGTTGATGAGACCCAGAGGCTGAAATTGGCCTTTTACCCGAAAAGCCAGGAGGAACTTGAGGAGCTCATTTCCGCGGGGAGAGCCACCATAGGGCTGATCATCCCAGGAGGGTTCGGGAAGGAACTCTCCAGCGTTTACGCCATCCTGGACGGTTCTTCCTCCACCTCCGCTTCCCTCGGCCTTTCGGGCCTTTACGAGGCGATTGAAGCTTTCTCCAGCAGCAGGTTGAGGGAAAAGGGGATTGAGGCAGGAGGGAATATAAAGCTGGAAAGCCGCATCCTCTTCAACCCAACTTACGATGTCCGCCACTTCACTCTGCCGGCGATGGTGGGCTTCATCGTTTACCAGATAACCATAGCCATCGCTTCCCTGAGCCTGGTGAGGGAGAGGGAGCTTGGAACCATTGAGCAGCTTCTGGTGAGCCCCCTGCGCAGGGAGGAGATAATCCTGGGCAAGGGCATTGTGGCCTTCCTGGCGGGATTCGTGAACTTCTGGCTCCTTCTGCTCCTTGCCACAAAAGCCTACGGAGTTCCCTTCAGGGGCTCCCTGGCCCTCCTTGGCGCCACCACCGCCCTTTTCCTGACGGTGGAATCCGGCTGGGGGCTCGCCCTCTCAACGCTGGCCCGCAATCCCCAGCAGGCCATCCTTTTCGTGTTCATTCAGGTAATGGTGGATGTGGCCTTCTCAGGCTTCATCGTCCCGGTCAAGAACCTCCCCCTCCATTTAAGGATCATATCCTTCTTCGTCCCTCTGCAGCACTACCTCTTCATAATCCGGAGCATCATGCTCAAAGGGGCCGGCTTTGCGGAACTATGGCCCAGGTTCCTGGCCATGGTTCTCCTTGGCGCTCTAATGCTCTCCCTCGCTTCTCTGAACCTAAGGAGGAGCCTGGAGTAGAAGCATGCTCCTTTTGGGAATCTTTCTGGTCACGGTGGCCGCATTTATCCTGGTGGCGGTCTTCCTGAAAAAGAAGGCGCTGGGATTGCCGGGAGGCAAACTCGTAACAGCCGATTCGGAGAGGTGGGATCGGTGCAGGAGGGAATTCTTCTCCCCCCGCTACCGCCTTGTTGGTCGCCCTGATTACCTCTTCCGCGAGAAGGGGAAGTTGATCCCCGTTGAGGTCAAGTCCGGACGCCTCCCTTCTTCCCCCTACGCCCCCCATGTTTTTCAACTCATGGCTTACTGCCTCCTTGTGGAGGAAGCCACCGGTTCAGCCCCTCCCTACGGCGTTATCGCTTACAGGGATGGCCGTTTTCTGATTAAATACACTCCATCCCTCAGGGCTGAGGTTTTAGACGTTCTGGAAGAAATGAGGAAAGTCCTGGCTTCAGGCCAGGAGCCCGAAGTGAAAGAAAGCCGTCGGTGCCTCCGCTGCGGGTACAGGAAAATATGCTTCGGGTAGCCGCCTAAATATCTTCAAAGCGGTCCTTCAGTTTGGCCAGGACCTGGGGGAGGGTGGTGTATTCCATCTCTTCCATCGGGAGGCGATGGGGCTCAAAGGGACCGTGGCGGCGGAGGTAATCGGCTACGGCGGCGCAGAAGCGCCTGGCTTCGTCAAAGCTGGGGTCGTCAAAGAGGTCCCTCGGCCCGATCAGGCGGCCTTCGGCCAGCTGAAAGCCCAGGGCCACTACCCTTGGTGGGCCGTCAAAGCGAGTGGGGGTGGCATTGCGCAGCGCTACCGGCATGAGAGGGCCATGGTGGGAACCCCTCATCCACCCTTCCACCAGGTGGGGCAAAGCGAAGGGCTCAAGGACCTCACCCACGGCCGGGAACTCGTGCTGACACCTCACAATGCATACCGGGTCATCCTTCCCGACATAGCGCCCGGCGATGAGGGAGAGGCGCTCGGTGGAGGAGACCGCCGCTATTTCACCCGTAGCCTTGTGGTATACGGCTTTGACCACATACCTGGAAGGCGAGCCTATGAGGAGGAGGAGGTCGTAGAGCTCTTCGGGGCACTTTATGATTATCTTTTTGCCCGCTTTCACATCATGGACTTCAAAGGCGAAGCCATCGTGCATTGACGGGGATATTACCAGGCCGATGGTGTTGAAGGGGTCGGCGAAGATCCGGTAGAGGGGGAGGTTCCAGGCGCCAGCTGAGGTCTTATCGGCCATGAAGATGATGACGGGCTCGGAAGGGCGCTCTTCAAATTCCATCTCGGCCAGGCCCGGCCCCATCCCCCTTATGTTCCCGCTGAAGGCTTCGCTCAGGAGGTCCTGCCCGGCTCCGTAGAGCTTGAGCTCTTTTGCCCTGGCTGCGGCCTTTTCAAAAGTCTCCCAGGCCAGGCGGTGGATGGCCTCGGCATTTACTCCTCTGGTATGGGTCATTATGAGTTGAAGGTCGTCGCCGACAGCCGTGACATGGTAATCCAGGAGGAGGCCTTCATCGCGAGCTTTCTTCAGGGATTCCTCCCCTATCTGCACGAGGTCGGGGTGGATGGAGCAGTGGCCCACCAGGCCCCCAATGTCGGCCTTTATCACGCTTAAAGTGACCTTCATTTTCACTCTCCTCCTTTAGAATTCGGTGACGCCTGTGAATTCAAATTCGGCTATCCTGACCGCGGGGGCTCTGACTCCGCCCATATCCGTGGGGACAAGGCGGGTTATGGAGCCCACGGCTTCCGCCCCCGCAAAGGCTTTCACGTAATTCTGGGTGAAGCGGAGGTTCTTGACCGGGTAGGCGATTTCCCCCCTTTCCACCCAGAAGGTTCCATCCCGCGTCATCCCCGTAACCACTGTGCGTTTCGGGTCCACGGGGACAGTGTAATGGAAGCGGGTTATAAGGAGGCCTCTGTCCATTGAGCGCACCATTTCCTCAAGGGAGGAGGAGCCGGGGGCCATGAAGAGGTTGGTGGGAAGAGGGCCCATGGTGTTGGGGGCGGGGAGGGCATGTCCCGTTGAGGAGCGGCCTTCAATCCCGGCGGTGTAGGAATCGTAGACCACTCCCCTGGCCACGCCTTTCTCTACTATTACGACCTTCTGTTTGGGGACGCCTTCAAAGTCAAAGGGCTTCGGCAGGCCCGAGGGGTCAAGGCCATCGTCCCATATGGATATCAGGGGAGACATTATTTGCTTTCCGAAGTTATCGCACATGAAGCTGCGGCCTTCCTGGACGGACAAAGCCCCCATTCCCAGGTAAGCCAGCGTGGCCACCATGTCGGCCACAGCGTATTCCTGGAGGACGACCGGGTAGATGCCCGGAGGGATTTCCCTGGGGTTTCGGCTCTTTATAGCTTTATCCATGGCTTCTTCCCCCAGGGCTTCGGGGTCAAGGCCATCAAGCCTCCAGGCCGTGGCGGCCGCGTAGCCGGAGCCCGTATCGGACATGATTACAGTGTTGAAGGAAAACTCAGTGCCCGGCATGTAAGCGAAAAGGCCGAGGGAATTGGCCACGGCGATCTCAAAAGTTTCGGAGTTGTAAGCCCCTGAGGCCACCAGCCCGAGCTCCCGGGCCCTGCGGCAGATCCTGCCCACCGTTTCGGCTTTGGCTGCGGGGGACAGGGAGAAGACTGC
>DAOUBN010000035.1:0-6889 GCA_034432815.1 Anaerolineae bacterium
AAGATGTGGATGCAGGAATCGCTCCAGGAAGCCGGGGGCGGGCCGAAGGCTTCCAGAAAGCGGGGGTAAATTTCCTTCTCAAACCTTTCCACCGAAGACCTGAGAACTTTGACGTCCACCCTCGCCCCCTTTTCCACCCACACGCAGAAGTGCGGGGTCAGGACGGAGAGGGTAGCGGTGGCGGTGAAGTAGCGGTTAGCGGGGTGGTCAAGGAGCCAGAAAGCAGCCTCTTCCCCCGGGTAGTGCGAGGCGGGGGTCGGTGTGGGAACAGGCATGAGGGGGATCCGACCAAGCCTTGCCGCTATCTCCGCCAGGTCCCTGACTGGAAGCTCCGGCGGGATGGGGTCGGGCGTGGGGGATGGGGGCAGGGCAGGAGGTGGGGTTGGAGATGGCGTAAGGGCAAGGGTGGGGGTGGAAGTTGGTGGAAGGGGGGAAGCAGGAGAAGGATGAACGCACCCCAGGAGGAGAAGGATGAGCAGGGGGAAAAGGGCTTTTTTCAAGGGAGTTCCCCCTCTACCAGCTTGCTCCAGGACCTTTCAAAAGCCGGGAGGAAGAAGCTCTTGCTATCGCCGGGGAAGGTCTGAGCCAGCTCCATCCCGAGGGAGCGGAGCTGCCAGGCTGCGGCGGCGGAAAGGTGAGAGGTTATTTCCTGAATCCTGGTGGCAAGGTATGGGGCATAGGGGATGGAAGGGTAGGCGAAGAGGATGTTCTTGAGGAGGCTCGCCAGGTATAAAGCCCGGCCAATGGTATTCCCCTCAATGAACTTCCACAGAGACTTTTCGCTTTCCTCCAGGCTCAATTGCTCCAGGGCCAGGTTCGTGTGCTCGGGGATGAAGCCGCAGCGGACCAGAAGCTTTGCCACGGCCAGGTTCTTTATCCCCGAAGCCACCAGGTAGAGGAACCTCTCCAGGTGCTCGGTATCCCATCCCTTTTCCCGCCCCCGGCGGACGGCTTCGGGGGAGAGGCGGTAGCGGTAGTATTCCTGGGAGCCATGGAGGATGGAGTGGGCGGCGGCTACCAGGATGGAAGCCCTGGCTATAATCGGCGCGAGCCTGCTGAGGCTCTCCACGCACGCCACGATGCGAGGGGTCCCCCACCACGCCTCATGGGTGACAGGGTAATCCTCGGAGATCCTGACCCCGAGCTTCTTCTCCTCTTCCCGCATCATCCTCTCGCGCCGGCTTACTGTATCCACCACCACGATCTCCAGGGTTTCTGGCGTCCCGAAGGGGGACCTCCGGTAGAGCTGGGCAATGGTCTCCACGATCCGGTTCACCTCTTCTTCAGGAACCTCTCCCTGAACCGAGACATTGAACTGCGCCATATCCTTCCCTCGCCTCACCTGTTGGTGAACTGAACCAGCAGCTTCAGTTTCTCCATTGCCCGGCCGGAGTCTATGGATTCCCTGGCCATTTCCAGGGCCTCTTCCAGATCGGAAGCCTTGCCTCCAACGAGGATGGCGGCAGCGGCGTTCAACAGAACGATGTCCCTGCGGGGGCCCTTTTCCCCTTCAAGGATAGCCCTGGTTATAGCGGCGTTTTCCGCAGGCTCTCCACCCTGCAGATCGGAAAGCCTGGCCCTTGCCAGGCCGAACTCCGCCGGGTCCAGGGGGAAAGTGGTGATGTTCCCTTTCTCCAGGCGGCTCACCTTGTTGACCCCGGTGGTGGAAAGCTCATCCAGGCCATCGGCGCCGTAGACCACGAGGGCCGACTGGCTCCCGAGAGCCTTGAGGGTCTGGGCTACCAGTTCGGTGAGGCGGCCGTCATACAGGCCCAGGACCTGCCTCTTCGCTCCAGCAGGGTTGACCAGCGGCCCCAGCAGGTCAAGGACAGTGCGCACCCCTATTTCCTTCCGGGCCTGGAGGACGTGGTAGAGGGCCGGGTGGAAGGAGGGGGCGTAGATGAACCCTATGCCCACTTCATCAATGCAGCGGGCGATTTTCTCCGGATTCAGGTTGAGGTTGACCCCGAGGGCGTCCAGGAGTTCGGCGCTCCCGCACTTGCTGGACACAGCCCTCGCCCCGTGTTTGGCCACGGGAAGGCCAGCCCCTGCCACCACGAAGGCAGCGGTGGTGGAAATGTTGAAGGTTCCCCAGGGGTCTCCGCCTGTCCCGGAGATATCCACCAGGTCCTCCCGGGACGGCCTTATGAAAACGGCTCTTTCCTTCATGGCCATGGCGCATCCCAGCAGTTCCTGGATGGTCAGGCCTTTTATCTGCAGGGCCACCAGGAACCCCCCGGCCTGCCAGGGGGAAACTTTTTCGTCCAGTATGAGGCTCATAGCTTCTTGCGCTTCCTGTGGGGAGAGGCTCTCCCCTTCCACAAGGCGGGAAATGTATTTGCGCAGCACTTCGCTCCTCCTCAAGGCTTGTTCTCAATCCATTATATCCGGAGGGGTGGTTTACCGCAAAGGGCAAATTGGGGGTGCCAGGGCTTTTCAACGTTCTGACGCATCCGGGCGAGGGATGAGGTAAACAGGGAGTTCAAGGGGAAGTGGGGGTGTCCTCTCACGAAAACCAAAATGGGGGCGAGCTGGCCTCTCCTGAAACCCGGCCACGAGTGGGATCCTGAACGTGGGCGAACCCTCAGCAAACGAGGGTGGGGAAAACAGGCAGGAGGGATACCCCCCACTTCCCCCCGTCAGGGGGACTCTGCACCCCTGTTTTTCCCTCATGGGGGTGGAGGGGGCGGAGCCCCCTCCCGGGGGGCGTGGGGGGTGTCCCCTCAGGAAAAACAAATCAAGGGGCGAACAGCCTTCCCCTGCAACCTGGCCACGAGTGGGACCCTGAACGTGAGCGAACCCTCAGCCAACGAGGGTGGGGGAAAAAGAAAAAGTGAGAGGGCACTTCCCATTTCCCCCTGGCATGGGAACTCCGTCCCTCTGCCACCCCCTTCTTTCCTCCTTTGCCCTCGCTTCCGGATTGTGTTATACTTTTTCAGCAATTTTGGCTGCGAAGTCCTTTGCCGCAGATAGGTGGCAATTTTTGCAGGGAAGGTGGCCAATGAAACGCAGGATGCTGTGGGGGGGCCTCCTGGCCTTGATCCTGACGGGGTGCCTTTCAAAGCCCGCCGGGTCAGGGAAGATTCAGGTCCTGGCGGCCAATTCAATCGTGGGGGATGTGGTCGGGGAGGTGGGGAGAGATGCCATCTCCCTTTCCATCCTCGTGCCGCCTGGAGCCGACCCGCATTCCTATGAGCCTTCGCCCCAGGACCTCGTTAAAGCCTCGCAGGCCCGGGTCATTTTCATAAACGGGGCAGGACTGGAGGAGGCCTTCATCAAGCGCCTGCTGGAAAACGCCTCCCCTGGAGCCCGCATCGTGGACCTATCGGAGGGGATAGAGCTTCTGCCCTTTGAGGGAGAGGGACACGAGCATGAGCACGAGGTTGACCCCCACGTCTGGTTTGACCCTGCCAACGTCATCGCCTGGACCCGCCGCATCGCTTCTGTCCTCGGCGAGGTGGACCCGAAGAATGCGGATTTTTACCGGAAGAACGCTGCGGATTACGAGAAAAAACTCCTGGAGCTTGATGCCTGGATAAAGGAAATGGTGGGAAGCATACCTCCGGAGCGGCGCAAGCTTATTACAGATCACCTGGCTCTGGGCTATTTCGCCCGCCGCTACGGCTTCCAGCAATTGGGAGCTATAATCCCGGGGATCACTACTCTGGCCGAGCCCTCGGCCCAGGATATCGCCCGGCTTGCGGCCCTGATCCGGAAAGAAGAGGTGCGGGCCATCTTCGTGAGCGCCTCCGTCAACCCCAGGATGGCCGAACGGATAGCTAAGGATGCAGGGGTGAAGGTGGTCCCCCTCTACATGGGCTCCCTCTCTCAGCCGGGCGGACCTGCTTCATCCTACATTGAGATGATGCGATACGATGTTTCGGCGATCGTGGAGGAGCTGAAATGATGCCTTTCGCATGCAAGGGCCTTGAGCACAGGCCTGGCGTTCCAGTGCTGGAGCTTAAAGACATGACCGTCCGCTATGGCGAGGTCACGGCCCTGGAGGGAATTTCTCTCACCCTTAACAAAGGGGACTTTGTGGCGGTTGTGGGGCCGAACGGCGCTGGCAAAAGCACCCTTTTCAAGGTCATTGCAGGGCTCATAAAGCCCCAGCATGGCGAAGTGAAGGTTTATGGTTCCGAGCCAGGAGGGCACATCTGCATAGCCTACATACCGCAGCGGAGCGAGGTGGACTGGAACTTCCCCGCCACGGTAGCCGATGTGGTCATGATGGGGCGCGTGGCCAGGCTCGGCCCCATAGCCTGGCCCAGGAAGAAAGACTGGGAGCTGGTCTACGAGGCCCTGGAGACGGTGGGTCTTGCGGGGCTCGCCCGCCGCCCGATAAGGGAGCTTTCGGGCGGGCAGCAGCAGAAAGCCTTCATCGCCAGGGCCCTCGCTCAGGAAGCCGAACTCATGCTCCTGGACGAGCCCTTTAACGGCCTGGATGCCCCTTCCCGGGAGGAGATACTCCAGGTCCTCAAGAGGCTGAACGGCCGGGAAGTCACCATCCTCGTTGCCACCCACGACCTGGAGATGGCCTCCCGCGATTTCAGGCTGGTTATGCTCCTCAACCGCCGCCTCCTGGGCTTCGGCTGCCCTGAGGCCGTCTTCTCCCCTGAACTGCTCAGTCAGGCTTATGGGGGGCACCTCCGCTTCCTCCAGACCCCGGAGGGCCTCAGCCTGGTGGGAGATACCTGCTGCGGCCGGGGGGAACGATGACCGGAATCCTCCTTGAGCCTCTGGCTTACCCCTTTATGGTCAGAGCCCTGATGGCCTCCGCTATCGTGGGGATTGTGTGCGGGGTCGTGGGGTGCTACGTAGTGCTCAGAGGCATGACTTTCCTGGGAGACGCCATTGCCCATTCAATCCTGCCGGGCGTGGCCCTTGGCTACCTGCTGGGGAAAGGGGCGAAGGGCCCGGTTCTCTGGGGGGCGATCCTCGCCGCCGTGATCGCATCCGTAGGCGTTGGAGCCCTGAGCAAGAAGACAAGGCTCCGGGAGGACGCCTCCATAGGCATAATCTTTGCGGGAATGCTCGCCCTGGGGATCGCCATAATCTCTTCCGTGAGGAATTACGCTGTGGACCTCGCCCATTTCCTCTTCGGGAATGTCCTGGCTGTATCCTGGAGCGATCTGGCCCTCATAGGCGGGCTCGGAGCCCTGGTCATCCTCACGCTGGCTGCTTTCTTCAAGGAGTTCATGGTCATGGCCTTTGACCCGGTCCTGGCTTCCACCCTCAGGATAAAGGCGGACCTGCTCAATTACATCTTCCTGGCCATGATTTCGGTCACAGTGGTGGTTTCCCTGCAGACGGTGGGAGTGGCTCTGGCGGTGGCCATGCTCATAACCCCAGCCGCCGCCGCTTACCTTCTGGCCTCTCGCCTCCCGACCATGATGGTCCTCTCGGCGGCCATCGGGGTAATTTCGGGGCTGATGGGCCTTTACATTTCCTATTATCTGGGCATAGCTTCTGGAGCTTCCATAGTCCTCGTCTGCACGGCCATCTTCCTTCTGGCGTTGATTTTCTCCCCAAGGCGTCGGTTTTAGGGTATGGAGAGGGAAGAGAAGCGCAGTTTCCTGCTCAATGTCGTGAACGGTGCCCTCTTCAATTTCGCCGAGAGGCTCATAGATCCTCCCCTGGTCCTGACCTGGTTCGTGAGCCAGCTTACTTCTTCCAACCTCCTTGCGGGGCTGGTGGCCCCCCTTGGGGATGCGGGCTGGTATCTTCCTCAGATTTTCGTTTCCGCTTACGTCCAGCGGATGGAGAGGAAGATGCCGAGTTACACTTACACGGCAGCGGTAAGGCTTGCGGCCTGGTTGCTCCTGGCCCTTGCCGTCTTCTTCGTCGGGAACCCGGTCTTTCTCCTGGCGCTCTTCTTCTCCCTCTACCTTCTGGCGAGGCTTGTCTCAGGGATAGCGGGCATAGCTTTCTTTGAAGTCACGGCCAAGACGATTTCACCCCACCGCCTCGGGAGCCTCTTCGCCTGGAGGCTCCTCACAGGAGGGCTCCTGGGCATAAGTTCGGGATGGATAGTGAAGGAAGCTCTGAACTCCACCGGCCTGCCTTTCCCCAGGAACTTCGCCATCCTCTTTGCCCTCTACTGCCTGATAACCGCCCCGGCGATGGCTGCCTTCATAGCGATAAGGGAGCCGCCTGGCAGAGTTGACCCCGAACCCGTGACGATCCGGGAGCAGTGGCGCAGAGCTATCCGTGTCCTGAAAGAGGACGGGGCTTTCCTGACCTTCATCCTGACCCAGGTTTCCCTTGCTCTGGCCGGGGCTTCTGTGCCCTTTTTCACCGTTTACGCTAAAAGGGTGCTGGAAGCCACACCAGGGATGCTGGGCCTTTACCTCAGCGTGCGGATAGCTTCCCAGCTTGCCTTCAATCTCCCCTGGGGACGCCTGACCGATCGCTTTGGCGAGCGGGTTATCCTTATGGCTTACAGCCTCGGCAGCGCTGCCGCGGTCCTCCTGGCCCTGGTGATGACCTTTCTTCCGAAGGGGCCGGCGCTCCCTCAATTCATGGTTCTGGTCTTCTTCCTCAACGGCGCTTTTCTTCCGGCCGGGGCGATTGTGGGAGCAAGCTACCCCATCAAGCTCTCCCCTGAAAGGGAACGACCTCTCTACATTGGCCTTTACAACACCGTAATGGGGGTGGCCGTTCTCCTTTCAGGCCTCGGAGGGATCGTGGTGGATCTGGGGGGATTCAGGACTCTCTTCGCCCTTTCTTTCCTTCTATACCTTGCCACTTACTTCCTGGGGAAGCGCCTGGGAGCCAGTTGATGGATAGGGCCGGGAAGGAAACCGAAAGGGGCTTTGTTCCCCAAAGGTGGTGCATGGAGGCCTTGCCTCCCAGGGGGTGGGGGATGTGCCCCCAGAAAAACAAATCC
>DAOUBN010000036.1:0-4794 GCA_034432815.1 Anaerolineae bacterium
ATCGTTCCGGCGGTTTTCGTCCTGATCCTGGCGGTGGCGGCAGCATCCCTCCTCACTTCCGCAGGAAAGGCGGGCCTGAAGGAAGGGGACAAAATCCCCCCTGTTACCATTCCCCTCTACGACGGTTCCACGGTCGCCATACCGGGCGGCAGGCCAGCGGTGGTGCATTTCTGGGCGAGCTGGTGCGAGGAATGCCGCAAAGAAGCCCCCGTCTGGAAGAGGGTGGATGAAGGCATCCTCATAGTGTGGGTGAGTTACAGGGATGCGGAAAGCAAAGCTCTGGAGTTCCTCCGGGAGTGGGGGATCAGCTACCCGGCAGGGAAAGACCCCGGGGGGAGACTGGCCCGGCTCTTCGGGGTCACAGGGGTTCCGGAAACCTACTTAATAAAGGCCGATGGAACCCTCCTGCGCCGCTATATCGGCCCGCTCGGGGAAGAGGAACTCCGCCGCATCCTCAGGGAACTGCTGGAGAAATGAAGATGAAGGTGAGCTCCTTCGGAGTTGAGCTGAAGCGGTTCGCTCCGCCTCTCTTCGCCAGGAGGAAGGAAAGGCTCTGGGTCCTCTTCGTTCCCTTCTCTTACCCGGAAACCACCCCTGAAGCCTTCTTCGCCAGGGCCGAGGAGAACCTGAGGGATAGCTTCTACTCCTACCGGGGAGGGGTTGTGGGAGCCCTGAAGAAGGCCGTGTCCTCAACGGGTTACCTCCTTCACGCCCGGGGGGTCCGCGGCGCCATCTTATGCCTGGCCGAGGGCAAGGATGAAGTTTACATGGCCCTCTCCGGCCCCATAACGGCCATCCTCAGACAGCGGGGGAAAGTCAGGGCCCTGGCCGGAGGCTCTCCCGGCCCCGGGGAAAGCCCCGAGCCCAGACCCGTCTTTTTCTCTTTCCCTCTGGAAAGCGGGAACCTCCTGGCCATCCTTCCGGCAGTGGATGAGCCGACGTTCCGGCACCTTGAGGAGGTCCTAAAGGCCGGCGGGGGCGAAGAATTCATCGCTGCTGTGCAGGAGGCCATCGGCCCCAGGAGCTGGGCAGTGGCCGTTGAACCCGGTGCTGCTCCTCAGGCCCCCTCGCCCGGGCCTCTGACAGATAGGCTCAGGGCCTTCGGCAGGCAGGCCCTGGAATTCCTGACCCCGACGGAGAAGCCGGCCAGGAAGCCCACCCCGCCCCGGGACCAGTGGGCCAGGACCCTGGCCATCGCCATCCCCATTGTGGTGCTTTTCCTGGTGTTCCTGGCCTACTTCCAGCGGGCGAGGGTGCTTAACAGCCGGCTGAACCGCCTCCTCCAGGATGCCAGAGCTGCCATCTCCGCAGCCGCCTCTGCCCCTGACGAGCCGGTCCAGCGCGAGGCCCTGAGGGCGGCGGCCAGAGCCATAGAGGAGGCTCGCCTCCTCCGCCCGACAGCCCCTCAGCTTCAGGAGGTGGAGAAAGCCTATCAGGAGCAATACGACCGGACTTACAAAATAGCCCGGAACTTCCCCGTTGCGACCCTCCTCCGCTTCGGCCAGGGGGCTGAACCCCGAAACCTCGCGGTGGACGGCAGGGACATCTACATCCTGGACGCCGGATCCGATAAGCTCTGCCTGTATCAGCTCAACGAGGTCGGCGACGCCCTGACCAACCCCGAAAGGCCCATGGTTCTCCTCCAGAAGGGCCAGGTTGTGGAGGATGTGGTGGTGGGGGAACTGATGGGGATGGCTCCTTATTTCACCCCCCAGCCCGAGACCGAGAAGGGCATCCTCATCCTGGATTCATCGGCCAACCTCTACCGCCTCACTCCTCCCTGGGGGGCGATGCGCCACCTCAGCCTCGCCTCCGGCTTCTCTTACCCCGATCGGATCAAGACCCTGGACAGGAGGCTCTACATCCTTGACCGGAGCCAGGGCCAGATCTGGAGGTATATTCCAGGAGAGAAAGGCTATCCCGACCCCCCAACCCCCTACTTCCCCCGGGCCATCGGGATGGAAGGGGTCAGGGATTTCGCCCTTGACGGATACGTCTACCTCCTCCTGGCCGATGGGCGGATCCTGAAGTTCATGAGCGGGGCCCAGGTCCCCTTTGAATTGGACGGGCTGGACAGGCCTCTGGCGAGCCCTTCGGTCCTCTTCACTTTCCCGGAAGAGGACATGGAAAGGCCCAAGCACCACCTTTACGTGGCTGATTCGGGGCAGGGAAGGATCGTGGAACTGGATAAAAACGGAAAGCTTGTGAAGCAGTTCATCATAGGGGAAGGGAAACCCCTGGAGATCGTGGATTTTTCGGTGGATGAAGGTAAAAGGACGGCCTTCGTCCTGACCAGGGAAAGCTTACTCCTCCTCTTTCTCCCCTGACTCAGCGGCAAGGGATATGGGCATCCGCAGGGAAACAGTGGTGCCCCTGTTCGGCCCCTGGGGGTTTGACCTTATTGAAAGCTGCGCGCCTATTGCTTTCGCCCTCTCCTGCATGTTATGCAGGCCCATGCTCCCCCTCTCCCCGTATCTGCTGAGCACTTCCCTGACGTTGAAACCAACGCCGTCATCGGCCACGCTTACGGAGAGGTAATTTCCGTCAGCGGAAACTTTAATCCATACGTTCCTGGCCCTGGCGTGCTTCTCCACGTTGTTCACAGCCTCCTGAACGATGGCAAAGATATTACGCTCCACTGCTTTCCTCAGTGGGAAATTCACCCCTTCAACTTCCAGGTGAGCCAGGAACTTTCCAGTGCTGTTGAGCTGTTCCACGTAGTTCTTCAGGGCAGGGATGAGGCCCTGGCTCTCCAGGATGAGGGGACGGAGTTCAAAGAGGAGCAATCTCGCCTCCTTTATGGCCTGCCTGGTCATTTTGGACAGGGCATCTATCTCCGCCTTCACCGCTTCGGGCTTGACCTCAAGGAGGCGGCTCAGGTGCTCAAGCCCCATGTAGATGGCCGATAGATACTGGAGGGTGCTGTCGTGGAGATTACGGGCGAATTCCTGCCTCATCTCCTCCTGCACCCTGAGGAGCCTGTCCCTCTCCTCCCTCAGGGAAAGGTGTAGCCTGGCGTTCTCTATGGCTATGGCGGCGTGGGCAGCAATAGTGCTGAGGAGTTTCAGGTCCTCCTGATCAAACCCATTGCTCGAGCGCTTGTTGATGGCCTCAAGGACCCCTATGGTCCTGCCTTTTATCTGGAGGGGGACGCATATTATGGAATGGGCCAGGATGCCGGTTCGGGCATCAACGCTGGGGTTGAAGCGAGGGTCGTTCTGAACGTTGTTCACTATCAGGGGCTCCCCTTTCTGCGCCACCCATCCCACCAGCCCTTCTCCTATCCTGCCCTTCACCCTCCGGACCGCTTCGCCCCCCTGGCCGTAGACCACTTCCAGCACCAGCTCATCGGTTCCTTCTTTGACCAGGAGCAAGGAAGCGGCCATGGCATCCAGCACGAAACTCGTTATCTCCATGGTATCCAGGAGCAACTTGTTGAGGTCATAGGTGGATACCAGATGCTGGCTCATCTGGAAGAAAAATTCCAGGTGCTCCACTCTCCTGCAGGCGGCATCAAGCCTGATGTAGAGGGGCAGGATCAGGCTGAAGGGCTGGAGGAGGGCCAGGAGGTTCTGCCTGGCTTCAGGGGAAAGCCTGTAGTCGGGCCCTCCAGTCAGGCTGAGGGCACCCGCCACCTGATTTTCCGAAAGGATCGGGAGATTGTAGAGGCGGCCAGCATTTCCCGGGAGAGTTACTCCGGCCATGGGGAGCGGCTCCTTCAGAGAGAAACCCGATGCGCCTTCCCTCAGCCTTTCGGCTATTTTCTTCTCCCAGTTTTCAATGAGGGCACTGGCTTCCGGGGATACCTTCCCCCACCTCGCCGAAACTTTCTCCCCCGAAATCACCATTACAGAGCCGCCCTCCGCCCCCGCCGCCTCCACAGCGATGGGGAGGAATCGCTCCAGGCACTCTTTGAGGTTCCGGGCCTTCAGGATCTCCAGAAACCGCTCCTTCATCCCCCGACCTTCCTAAAGGGTAATGTCCAGGAGGCTTGCGGCGAATTCCCGCAGCGCTTCGGCGGAAAGCTTGCTCAGGTGAAGGGCTGATTTGAGGTAAAGCATGTTGGTGGGATTGGCAACAAACTTGCGGATTTCCTCTGGAAGTTTGAGGAAATTCTCAATTTCTTTCCTGAGCTCTTCATCTTCAGCGAAGAGGGCCTGCTGGAGGAAGAACTCCCTGCCCACCCCATAGAAATCCGCCAGAATTTCCAGGTGGGTCAGGGGGATGGGCTTATCTCCGCTTTCGTAAGCCCTTATGGTGCGGGACGACACCCCTAAGAGCCTGGCCGCTTCCGAAAGGCCCTTCCCGGCCTGGGTCCTTGCCTTCTCCAGGAGCAGGCCTATGATTTTGCGCCTCACCTTCAGCGCGCTCTCCGGGAGAGGGAAGGAAGGGGAGAGGGGAGAATCCTCCAGCCTGCCCTCCCACAGAGCCAGGACGGGCAAATCAAGGAAACGAGCCAGGACCTCCAGCTGAGCCAGATCCAGATCTTTCTCCCCTTTTTCCACTCTGGCCAGATAAGAAGGGGGGACTCCGATAGCTCTGGCGCACTCCCCGAGGCTTTTCCCTGCCTTAGTTCGGGCTTTTTCCAGAATAACTCCCAGGATTTTTCGCCTGATTTCACATGGATCCATGCCTGTTATCCCCTCCCCGGGATATTATAAAAGCTACGGGCTCAATTGACAAACCCACGCTGCAGATTCTCAATGGGACAACTTCCCAGGCAATTCGGGAAAATGGGCCCTCATTTGCTGGGGGTTCGGGGTTCCGCTCGTGGGCGAGTTGCAAGGGGACTCT
>DAOUBN010000037.1:0-2095 GCA_034432815.1 Anaerolineae bacterium
TCCCCCTGACGGGGGGAGGGGGGGGGTGCCCCCCCACGAAAACAAAATTGGGGGCGAGGTGGCACCTCCTGAAACCCGCCCACGAGTGGGATCCTGAAGCCAGGCTGAGCCGCAGGTAACGGGGGCGGGGGACAAAGAGGAAAAGGGGCGGGAGCACACCCCCGCATCCCCCGGGATGGGGCCCCGCCCCCTCCACCCCTGGGAAATTTTTTCTCGGGGGCACATCCCCCATACCCCCTGGCATGGGGGCTTCGCCCCAATTTAGGGCATTGTTCATCCCTCCCCGATGTGATATAATCGGATGGGGAGGGAAGGGTGAGGGGAAAATGGCTTTTAATTTTCGTCTTCTGGGCTATCAGCCTGGCCCTCATGCTCAACACCGGCCACACCCTCTTCCGCTTTTTCTTCTACCTCTTCACCAGCCTAATGGCCCTTTCAGCCCTGTGGGTCTGGCAGAACCTCTGGGGACTGGAAGTTGAAAGGGCTGTAGCCTCCCCCAAGGCCCAGGTGGGGAAGATCCTGGAAGAAGAGATTGTGGTGCGGAACCGCAGCCCACTGCCCAAGATCTGGCTTGAGGTGAGGGACCACTCTTCCCTCCCCGCCCATGTGGCCGGAAGGATCATCGGCTCCATACCCCCCAGGGGGGAATTCCGGTGGTCGGCTAAGACCCTGTGCAGGAAAAGGGGGGTCTTCACCCTCGGCCCCATAACCGTGGTCAGTTCCGATCCCCTCGGGCTCATCGCCATTGAGAGGATCTTCCCCGCAAAACTGGAGGTGACTGTTTACCCGCCCGTTTACCCTCTCCCCCACTTCAAACTTCATTCCGGCATCCTCCCTGGCGGGGAAGTGGTCCGCCAGCGGGCCCCCCACGCCACGACCAACGTTGCCGGAGTGCGGGAGTATCTCCCCGGCGATGGCTTCAACCGGATCCACTGGCCCACCACAGCCCACGCCGGCCGGCTGATGGTCAAAGAGTTTGAGCTGGACCCCCTGAGCAATGTCTGGATATTCGTTGATCTGGACAGGAGGGTTCAGAAAGGAGAACCGTGGCCCCGCTCCTTTGTGGAGAGCAGGGGACCAAGCCTCTTTTGGGCAGAAGGATGGGCTCTGCGGCCCGAACCCACCACCGAGGAATACGCCGTGGCTATCGCCGCATCCCTGGCCAGCAAGCTCCTGCGGGAGAAAAGAGCCCTGGGCCTTGCCGCTTACTCCCAGGCAAGGTATATCCTCAGGCCGGAAAGGGGCCTGAGGCAACTCCTCAAAATCCTGGACCTCCTGGCGGTGGTCAGAGCCGAAAGCGAGGAGCCCTTTGAGGAACTCCTGGCCTCTGAAAGCCTCTTCCTTGAGGGGAACTCCACGGTCATAGCCATAACCCCTTCCGAAAGCACCGGGTGGGTCAAGGTCATCCAGGGCATGAAGATGAAGGGGATCGCGGCCATGGCTGTCATAGTTGCCGAAAGCCCGGAAAGTTACCGGGACGTCCTGGCCGAACTCAAGGCCTCGGCCATACCGTGGATCCTGGTTCGCCTTGGGGATGAAATACCAGCCGCAATGGATTCAGGCAGGGCTTTTCAATAAATGGAGCTGGACAAAGCTTTGTCCCCAGGGGTGGGGAAGCTTTGCCCCCTCCCGGGGGTTGCGGAGGGTGTCCACCCGCCCCCGTTCCCTGCGGCTCAGCCTGGCTTCAGGCTCCCACTCGTGGGCAGGTTTCAGGAGAAGGCAACTCGCCCCCAATTTTGTTTTCGTGGGGGGACACCCCCCTGACCTGAAGTTTGGCCTTTTTCGGATAGGACTTGAAAGCGAGCGCTCCGGAAGGTAAAATAGGAGTTGGAGTATGGGGCTCATTAATTTTTCCCCCCTTCTGGCTCATCTGTTTACCCTTCTACTGGAGTATCGCCCCATTTTCTCCCAGGGGCGAGTTTTCCTGCGAGCTATAGCCCTTTTTTGGGAGATTTTCGTCTTCAGCCGTCACACCATAACCCAGGCGCTTCTTACCCTGGGAATGACTGATGCCGACTGGAGCGCCTGGTATAGGCTCTTCAGCAGGGGCCGTTTCCAGGCCAGGAAGGCAGCAGAGCTTTTGCTCTCCCAGACC
>DAOUBN010000038.1:0-4416 GCA_034432815.1 Anaerolineae bacterium
CTGATTTACTCCTTGGGCCACGGCCCTCACAAGGGCATTTTTGATCCGGTGAGCTCTCCAAATGAGCTGAGCGGCACCGGGATGGGCATTCACAGTGCCAACCATTGGGTTGAAGGGCGACACAATACAGTGGGTTGCGAAGGCGGAGAAGAGGAGGGATGCGACGGGACCCCGATTGCCCAATGGGAGCCCAACCTCCGCTGGGGGGACTACCGCCAGATCCTGGTTCATTACTACACCGGTATCCACGTTGTGAATTCCGAAGGGACTCCTCAAACCCCCCTGAGGCGGTGGAACCCGCTAAAACACAATATCCCTTCAAGCATGGAACCATCCCAGGAAGTTGAGGTCTACTTCTCCCTTCAGAACACAGGGGTGGGAAACTGGGAGGCTGGCGAATACGTCCTGGCAGAACAGTTGTGCCTGGAAGGGGAAGCGGATTGCCCTTCCGAGGAGGGGTGGCTTCCGGACGCGCGCATTGAAACTGAAGTTGCTCCTGGCGATAGCATTACCCTAACCTTCTCCTTCTTCGCTCCTCCGGAGCCCGGCAACTACGTGCTTTACTTTGACATATGCGAATCCAGCATAGGCCCTCAGGCCGTAGAACTCAGGCAAAGCCGGGAGGACCCCTGTTTCAGCCCTGAATGGCCCTGGTATAGCCTTGAGCTCAGGGTTAGCGGTCAGGTCACCCCTACGCCAACACCCACGCCCACCCCAACGCCAACCCCTACTTTCACCCCAACACCGACGCCATCTCCAACGCCTACCCCAACTCCCACACCGGTGCCGTCCCCAACACCCACCCCCTGGTGGGGGTTCTGGATGTCCACAGAAGAGATCATCCTTAAAGACCGCCCTCGGGAGCAGAGGGAAGGGATTTCGGAACTGCTCAGCCGGGTTCGGGACGAGATAATGGTGCCGGACCGGAAGGGCGAAGGGTATATAAGCAGGGTATATCGTTTTTCCCCGGAGGTTACGGGGATACTGCTTCAGGAGGAATCTCTGCGCAAGCAGGCCGAGAGGCTTCTCCTGAGCATTCAGCCTGCTCTGGAAAGCCTGTTTGGAGGGGAGAAAGGCTCTGCCGGGCCAGTGCTTGCGGGGGAATGGATTGAGGAAGCCTTGAGTTTTCTGGACGGGCTGGAAAGATATGCGAGTCCGGAATTGAAGGAAGAGATAGAGTGGTGGCGTGAGGTATTGCCCTCCCTGAAGGGCAGGACGGCGCGGGAAATATGGGATGCGCTTCCTCCCAGGCCTCCGGTGCAGTCCTTTGGGGTAGAAAAGGGGGTGGAGTATGCGATACTGGGGGAGGAGCCGGAGAGCTATTCCCGCTTGCTGAGCCGGATCAGGGATGAGGTGATGCTGAGGCATCGCGGAGGGGATGTGTATGTGGGGCTGGTTTATCGTTATGCCCCTGAAGCAGTGGCGATACTGCTGAGGGATGAGGATCTGAGGGGAGAGGCAAAGGAGCTTATGGATTTGATAAGGCCGGGGCTGGAAGATCTGTTGAGGGGTGAAGGGAAGTGGAGGGCAAGCGTGGAGGTGGTCTGGAGGACGAGCAGATTGTTAGGGGAGATGGAGGAGGAGGCAAGCCCCGCGCTGGCGAGGGAGATAAAGTGGTGGCGGAAGAGGATATGGGAGTGGGTGGGGAAGACCCCGGAGCAGATATGGCGGGAGCTGCTGGCCGAACCCCGGGTCAGGCTCTCAAGGTCAAAGTGAAAGCCGACTTGTGGAAAGGCGGAAGAAGCAAGGGGCGTTTTCCGCGCCGAGTGAGGAACTGGAGCGGCGCAATCCAGATTTGACAAATCGCCCTTTACGTGTTATATGAGCAATTAGCCCAGGTGCGTCCTGAGCCTGGGCCCCTCTTGGGAGGGTCCTTTCAGAAGACACAGGCTTCGGGTTGAAACTGACCTGCCTGTCCGGAGGCGCGGAAGGCAGTAGAAGCTGCCTCCCCGGAAAATCATGAAAGAAGCTCCTGAAGGAGGAGGAAGTCATGTCCAGGTATATCGCAACCCGTGCCATAAGAGGCGCTAACTACATTGTCAACGAAGCTGAGAAGATGCTCCAGAAGGCCATCCAGGAGCTGGGACCGGATAAGCCGGTGGCTTTCCCCAACACCGCTTATTACCTCCCGGTCATTTACGGCCTGACCGGGATCCAGGTTACTAAGCTCAGGGACCTGGAGAAAGTCCTGGAGATAGCGAAGAACCTCCTGCATCCCATCCCCGACGAGAAGCACTGGCTCCCTTACCTGGGAGAGACTCTGGACTGCGGCGCGGCCCCCCTCCTGGCCGAGGAAGCCATTGAGGGCATCCGCTTCGCCTATGGCCTGGAGCCCGAGAAGATCACCTGGGGCGGATACTATGTCCCCTCCGCCAGCTTCACCGCCCCCGACTTTATGAAGGGCGAGGAGGGCACCCGCCTCAACGGCCCCATTGACGATGCCCAGATGCGGGCATGGGGCATCCAGCTTGTGGACGGGCGTATGCCTGGCTTTGCGGCCATCGTGGGGTGCGCCAAATCCAACGAGGTGGCCGTCCAGATCATCCGGGAGCTCCAGCAGCGCAACATCCTCATTTTCCTCTCCGGCAACGTCAACGGGCGCTCCATCATCCATCAGCTAATGGAAGAAGGGGTGGAGATGGGCTACGACACTTACATCGTCCCCTTCGGCACCGATACTATCTCGGCCATCTATGCCCTGGGGTTCGCCACCCGCTCAGCCCTGAGCTTCGGCGGCCTCAAGCCCGGCCAGGCCAAGGAAATCCTCCTCTACAACAAATACAGAGTGTTCGCCTTCGTCCTGGCTCTGGGCGAGGTGGATGACCTCAAGTATGCCACGGCCGCAGGAGCCATAAACTACGGCTTCCCCGTCATCGCCGATACCATTATCCCTCAGATCCTCCCCACCGGCGTGACCCAGTATGAGCACGTCATCTCCATGCCCTTTGACGACATTGAGGGCAAGGATGACCTGGAGAGGGCCCGCAGGCTGGTGGAGAAGTGCATTGAGGTCCGGGGCGTCAAGGTCAAGATAGCCCGCATTGACATACCCGTCCCTTACGGCTCCGCCTTTGAGGGCGAGAGGGTCCGCCGCCAGGACATGAGGGTGGAGTTCGGTGGCAAGGATTCCCGCTGCTTTGAGTATCTCTACATGAAGCCGCTGGAAGAGGTGGAGGACGGCAAGGTTGAGGTCATCGGGCCCGATTTTGACGAGGTTCCGGAAGGCGGGGCCATGGATATGGGCATCATCGTGGAGGTGGCCGGCCGCAAGATGCAGAAGGACTTTGAGCCGGTCCTGGAGCGCCAGATCCACTACTTCATCAACGGTGCCTCGGGCATCCAGCACATCGGCCAGCGAGACATCGCCTGGATCCGCATCTCCAAGAAGGCTGCCCAGGCCGGTTTCAGGCTGGAGCACTTCGGCAAGATCCTCCACGCTCGCTTCCACTCTGACTTCGGCGCCATCGTGGACAAGGTCCAGGTCAAGATCATCACTGATAAGGACCTCCTGCAGGAGTGGCTTGCGAAGGCCCGCGAGGCTTACAACTTCCGCAACCGCCGCCTTGAGGAGATGACGGACGAGAGCGTGGAGGAATTCTACTCCTGCACCCTGTGCCAGAGCTTCGCCCCCAACCACGTCTGCATCATCAGCCCGGAACGGCTGGGCCTGTGCGGCGCCTACAACTGGCTGGACTGCAAGGCCTCCCACCAGATCAACCCCACTGGCCCCAACCAGCCGGTGCCCAAGGGCAAGGTTCTGGACGAATGGAAGGGCTACTTTGAGGGGGTCAACCGGTTCGTGAGACAGGCTTCCCATGGGACCGTTGACCAGGTGGCCATGTATTCCATCATGGAGAACCCGATGACCGCCTGCGGGTGCTTTGAGTGCATCATGATGGTCATCCCCGAGGCCAACGGCTTCATGGTGGTCAGCCGCGAAGATCCATCCATGACGCCGGCGGGGATGACCTTCTCCACCCTGGCTGGAATGGCCGGCGGAGGCCTCCAGACGCCCGGCGTGATGGGCATCGGTAAATACTTCCTCCTCTCCAAGAAGTTCATCCGGGCCGACGGAGGCTTCAAGCGCATCGTCTGGATGTCCAGCTTCCTCAAGGAGACCATGAAGGAGGAGCTCCAGAAAGTCTGCGAGCGGGAGGGCGACCCCGACCTGCTGGACAAGATCGCCGATGAGAGGGTCGCCACCACGGTGGAGGAGCTCCTGGCTTACCTGGAGGAGAAGGGCCATCCGGCCCTCACCATGCCGCCGCTCTTCTGAGCATCCTCATGGTGGGGGAGAGACGGCGAAGGCCGCCTGCAACACCACAAAGAGGTGGCCTTCGCCGCTTTGTTTATGCAGGCACAGGGGACTTAATCCCAACTGCCTGTGGGGTAGAGAGGGCCCTGCTCCCGGAGGTT
>DAOUBN010000039.1:0-4520 GCA_034432815.1 Anaerolineae bacterium
ATGAGAAGCGTCTGAAGCCCTGCTCCAGATTCGCCCACTGAGGGACTTTTGTCACTGCACGAAGCCAGGTTTGGTTTTATCCTCTTTAGCGGCAAAAAGGAGGAATTCTGGAGGGAAAATGGCGAAAGTCACCATCAACCAGGAAGAGTGCATAAGCTGCGGCGCCTGCTGGTCTGAATGCCCCGAATTCTTTGAGGAAAGCGGTGCCGGAGTGAGCCAGGTAGTGGAAAAATACCGTAAAGAAGGCAACCCCGCCGAGGGAGAAGCCCCTCCTGAGCTTGAAAACTGCGTCCGATCAGCGGCCGAGGGTTGCCCGGTGGAAGCCATCAAAGTGGAATGAAGTCCGCAATCGCAAGAAAAAGGAGAGCAGGATGAAAAAAGTGACTTTACCGGTGCTGGGGATGACCTGCGCCTCCTGTGTGGCCCACGTAGAAGAGGCCCTCAAGGGAGTTCCCGGCGTGCTCTCGGCCTCCGTAAACCTGGCCACTGAACGCGCCACCATAACCTACAACCCCGATGGCACCGGCCTTCCGGACTTTGTAAAGGCCGTCCGCAATGCCGGCTATGACGTCCCCGTGGAGAAGACAACCCTCTCCATCGTGGGGATGACGTGCGCCTCCTGTGTAGCCCATGTGGAAAAAGCTCTGAAGGGCGTGGAAGGAGTGCTCTCGGCTTCTGTCAACCTGGCCACCGGGCGGGCCACGGGGGAATACATCCCTGGCGTGGCTTCCTTTGCCGACCTGGTGGCCGCCGTGAAGGATGCAGGCTATGATGTGCTCATAGAGCGCGAGGAGCTAACCCTGGAGGCCGAGAGCGAAGAGGAGCGTCGGATGCGCATCGCCCGTCGCCGGATGCTCATCGCCTGGGGGTTCACCATCCCTGTAATCCTCTGGATGCTCCCCGAGATGCTCTCCGGCATCGCCTGGCCCACGCCCACCCTCTACCATATCGGGATGATCCTGCTGGCCATACCTGTGCTGGCGGTGGCCGGATACAACACTTACCGCTCGGCCTGGAGTTCGGTCCGCCACGGGGTGGCTAATATGGATGTGCTCATCTCCCTGGGCACCCTGACTTCCTTCCTGACCGGCCCCTTGAGCTTCTTCATCCCCATTGCCAACTACGCAGGCGTGGCGGCGACGATCATGGCCTTCCCCCTCACGGGCCGCTACGTGGAGGCCACAGCCAAAGGGCGGGCTTCCCAGGCCATCCGCAGGCTCCTGGAAATGGGCGCTAAAACAGCTCGGGTGCTCGTCAGCGGCAAAGAGGTGGAAATTCCCATTGAAAAGGTCCAGGTGGGCGACATCCTGATCGTCCGGCCGGGCGAGAAGATACCCACCGATGGCGTGGTGATTGAAGGGGAAAGCAGCGTGGACGAATCCCTTGCCACAGGCGAGTCCATGCCTGTGAACAAGCGCCCCGGAGACGAGGTTATCGGGGCCACCATTAACCAGGACGGTCTCCTCAAGATACGAGCCACTCGGGTGGGCAGGGACACCTTCCTCGCCCAGGTGATCAGGCTTGTGGAAGAGGCTCAGGGCTCCAAGGTGCCCATCCAGGAGTTCGCTGACCGGGTGACCGCGGTGTTCGTGCCGGTGGTGCTGGGGATTGCGGCGGCGACCTTCCTGCTGTGGCTGCTTTTCCCGGAAGCGATGAGGCCGGTGGCAGTGTGGGCCTCGCACTTTCTGCCCTGGGTGAACCCCGAAGCCGGCAGGCTTACCCTGGCCATCGTGGCTTTCGTCTCGGTGGTGGTCATTGCCTGCCCATGCGCCCTGGGCCTGGCCACCCCCACTGCCCTGATGGTTGGAAGCGGCCTCGGCGCCCAGAACGGAATCCTCATCCGCTCTGGCGAGGCCATCCAGACCCTGAAAGACGTAAGGGTCATCGTCTTTGACAAAACCGGCACTCTGACCAGGGGCAGGCCCGAGGTGGTCGCCCTCATACCTTCGGCTGGAGTTGCCAGAGAAGAACTCCTCCGTTACGCTGCCTCTGCCGAGCAGGGTAGCGAGCATCCTCTGGGCAGGGCCGTGGTGGAGAAGGCGCAGGAACTGGGGATAGAGCTCCTGGAGCCCAGGGAGTTTGAAGCAGTGAGGGGCCAGGGCGTGAAGGCACTGGTGGATGGCAGGGAGGTGCTTGTGGGAAGCCGCCGCTTCCTGCAGGAGCGAGGGGTTGATCCCTCCCCGATGGAAGAAGAGATAAAACGTCAGGAGGAAGAGGGCCATACGGTGATGCTGGTGGCGGTGGAAGGGAAGCTTCTGGGCCTCATCGCCGTTGCCGACACCCTCAAGGACGACGCCATCCCTGCCATCCGGGTTCTGGAGGAGATGGGGATCCGGACGGCGATGCTCACCGGCGACAACATCCGCACCGCTCAATCCATCGCCCGCAAGCTGGGCATCACCCATGTCCTGGCCGAGGTCCTGCCCGACGAGAAGCTGGCGGAAATCCGTCGCCTGCAGGAGAAATACGGCATCGTGGCCTTCGTGGGCGATGGCATAAACGACGCCCCTGCCCTCAAACAGGCCAATGTGGGCATCGCCATCGGCACCGGAACCGACATCGCCATTGAAGCTTCAGATGTAACCCTGGTCAAAGGGGATCTTATGGATGTCGTTAAGGCGGTGAAGCTCTCCCGGGCCACCTTCGCTAAGATCAGGCAAAACCTCTTCTGGGCCTTCTTCTACAACCTGATCATGATCCCCCTTGCAGTGCTGGGGATGATGCACCCCCTCCTGGCCGAGATCGCAATGGCCACTAGCTCGGTTACCGTGGTGAGCAATGCCAATCTCCTCAGGAGAGAGAGGTTATGAATTAAATTCCAGCGAAAGGAGGAAAAAATGCGCGGTATACAATGGCTCATATTCGGGGTGGTAGCGATCGCCGTGGTCATCCTGGGTCTCCTGCTCCTGGCCTTCACACCGGGTTTTGGCTGGATCGGAAGGGGCTATTACGGGATGATGAGAGGCTGGTGCCCGTGGTGTGGGGGGATAGGGTATCTCTCCCCTATAGGGATAATCGCCAGCCTTGTAATGATGATCTTCATGTGGCTAATCCCCCTGAGCTTGATAGCTTTACTGGCGGTGGGCATCTACTGGCTGTTCCGCTCCGGAAGACCGGCCGGGGGAGGTGTGCGATTGCATTGCCCTAACTGCGGGGCGGAAATCCAGCCTGGCTGGAAAGCATGCCCGACCTGCGGGGAAAAACTGGGAGGATGAGAAATGGGGGAAAGGATTAACTGGCCTCTCATCATCGCCGGGGGCATTCTGACCGGGCTCGTGATCGTAGCTGTGCTGGCGGTCCTGCTCTTCTACGCATCTCCCGGAGCTGGGGTCCGGGTCCCTCCGAAGGCTATTCCGGAGAAACGCCCCGCGTCTAACGGCGAGCTTATCTACTTCACCGGAGTGAACGCTGAAGGTAAACGCATACCATTTACAGGTGGTCCCCCCTGGCTCTACATGCATGGCGGGGGGTGCGCTTCCTGCCACGGGGAAGACGGTCGCGGTGGCTATCCCGTGATGATGGTCACTGCTATACCCCCGGACATTCGTTACAGTCACCTAACCGAAGAAAGCGAGGAGCACCCGCCTTACACTGATGAGCTCATCAAGCGGGCCATAACCAAAGGACTTGACCCGGCAGGGAAGCCTCTTGACCCTGCAATGCCTCGCTGGCAGATGAGCGAAGAGGACCTCAATGATTTGCTGGATTTCCTGAAAATGCTGAAATAAAACGAGGAGGCAACAATGGCTAAGGTAAAAGATGTGGTTTGCGGGATGTGGGTGGATACCGAGACTGCTCCGGCCAAAACGGAATACAAGGGCAAGACCTACTATTTCTGCGCTCCCGGATGCAAGGTAGCCTTTGAGAAAGACCCGGAGAAATACATAAAAGCCGAGGCCGGAGAGGAAGAGCACGGCCATTCTCATCACGGCTGCTGCTGAGAGGCTGGCGGCACCCCTGTTCCGCTCCGGGCAAAAATGAGGGTGGAGGCTTCACCCCATCCCGGAAGGTGCATGGGGCTCCGCCTCCACGCTGGGGACCTGGAGGATGTCCCCGGGAAAAACAAATTCATGAGGGCGGAGGGGATGGCGGGGGATATCCCCTCGCCCTTTCCTCTTTTCCCCGCCCCCGTTCCCTGGGGCTCAGCCTGACTTCAGGCTCCCACTCGTGGCCGGGTTTCAGGAGGTGCCAGCTCGCCCCCAATTTTGTTTTTGTGGGGGGACACCCCCCACTTCCCCCCGTCAAGGGGGTTCCGTCCCCCTGCACCCCCTGTTTCATGGGGGTGGAGGGGGCAAAGCCCCTTCCCGGGGGGTTTGGGGGGTGTCCCCCCAAGGAAAACAAATCAAGGGGCGAGCTGTCTTCTCCTGCAACCCCGCCACGAGGGGGCCCCTTAACCCTGGCAAGCCCTCAGCAAACGAGGGTGGGGAAAAAGTGGGGGGGACACCCCCCACTTCCCCCCGTCAGGGGGACCCCATTCCCTTGCACCCCTTCTCCTCGGAAAGAGTGTTTGTGCTCAAGCT
>DAOUBN010000040.1:0-25267 GCA_034432815.1 Anaerolineae bacterium
TGGGGGCGAGCTGGCAACCCCTGAAACCTGGCCACGAGTGGGACCCTGAAGCCAGGCTTAACCGCAGCAAACGGGGGTGGGAAAAAGAGAAAAAGGGCGGGGACACCCTCCATAGCCCACGGCATGGGGGCTTCGCCCCCTCCACACCCCTTTAGTTCGCTTTCCTGAGGGGATGCCCCTTTGTTAGAACATTGAAAAGCCCTGTGGGAGTGCGGAGGGTGTCCTTCTGCCTTTTTCTCATAAGATGAACCGCAATGCCCCCAGAATCCCTCCCCCTATCACGATCCAGAAAGAATCCAGGTTGAAGCGGAGAAGGGCCAGGAGCCCCAGGACCAGAATGGCCCCCGTCCACCAGTCGTGAACTGCTCCGGGGAAGAGACTGATGGCTACCGAGAAGATGAGAGAGATTACCGCAGCGTTGACTCCCTGGAGGAAAGCTCTGGCGAGTGCTGAATCGCGCAGGCGCTTCACCCACGGCCCCACTATGGCCACTATCACGAAGGAGGGCAGGAAAACCCCAACCGTGGACACCAGAGCCCCGGGGAGCCCCGCCAGCAGGTAGCCTATGAACGTGGCCGAGGAAAGGACAGGGCCAGGAGTAATCTGGCCTGCGGCTATCGCATCCAGAAGCTGCTTCTGGGTGAGCCAGCCGTAACGGATCACAATGTCCTTCTGGATAAAGGCGTAGAGGAGCATCCCGCTGCCAAAGAGGAGAGAGCCCACTTTGAGGAAGAAAAGCCCGAGGGTCAGGAGCCCGCCCCAGGAGAGCCCAGGCGGGGACAGGAGCAGAGGCAAAAGGAAAGCTGGGAGCACCAGATTGCCCTGGCGGTCTGAAGGGTAAGAGAAGAGCAGAATGCCCGCCAGGCCTGAGGCGAAGAGGATGAGGACTTCGCTGAAGCCTGAGAGGGAAGCCACCAGGCACAGAAAAGCCAGAAGAACCGTTCTCCAGTCCCTGAGGACTGCTTTGCCCAGCCTGAAAGTGGCCCCCAGGATTATCGCCACCACCGCAGGGTTTATCCCGGAGAGGAGGGCTGCGGCCTGGGGGAGTTTTCCGAAATGCTCGTATAGCCAGGCGAGGCCCAGGCTCAACAGAAAAGCCGGGAGGATGAAGCATATCCCCCCGGCCACCAGGCCTGCCCATCCCGCCCTGGCAAACCCGATGTGGCAGGCCATTTCCACGGCGTTTGGCCCCGGAACCAGGCTGGTAACGGCCAGCATGTCAAGGAAGTGCTCCCGGCTGAGCCACTTCCTCCTGACAACCGCCTCCTGCTCCATAAGGGCAATGTTGGCTGCCGTCCCTCCAAAGCCCGTGAAGCCCAGCTTCAGGAAAAGAGCCGCGACCTGAAGCACCCTGTTCTGGTTGTCCCCGTTGGCCATTTACCCGCCCTGAATCCGGGGCCAGCCTGTCTCGTTGTTCATGAGGTAAGAATGGATGTCGGCAGCGGCTCGTTTCCCGGCCCCCATGGCGCTTATGACCGTAGCCGCTCCGGTGACTATGTCTCCTCCGGCCCAGACCCTGGGCATTGTAGTCTTGCCCGTGAAGGGATCGGCTACGACGGTGCCGTGCTTTGTCCTCTGAAGCTGGTCAGCATCAGTGAAAACGATGGGGTTGGGCCTGGTTCCCAGAGCCATTATCACCATGTCAACTTCAATCTCAAACTCGGAGCCCGGGACGGGTATCGGGCGACGCCGGCCGGATTCGTCGGGCTCGCCGAGCTCCATCCGGATGCACCTCATCCCCCTGACCCACCCGTTGCTGTCGCCCAGGATTTCAATGGGGTTGGTGAGGAGCATGAATTCAATCCCTTCGGCTTCGGCGTTCTCCACCTCTTCGGCTCTGGCAGGCATTTCCTCCCTGGATCGCCTGTAGACGATGATGACCTCTTCGGCGCCGAGGCGCAGGGCCGAGCGGGAAGCGTCCATCGCCACGTTTCCTGCCCCCACCACAGCCACTTTCTTTCCCACCATTATGGGGGTGTCGTATTCCGGGAAGCGGTAGGCCCTCATGAGGTTGACCCTGGTCAGGAACTCGTTGGCGGAGAAGACGCCGTTGTAGTTCTCTCCGGGGATGCCCATGAAGAGGGGGAGGCCGGCCCCTGTGCCGAGGAAGATGGCATCGTATCCTTCCCTGAAGATCTCGTCCAGGGTCACCGTCTTGCCCACCACGCAGTTGAGTTCAATTTCCACTCCCAGAGCTTTGACGTATTCCACTTCCACGTTGACTATTTCTTTGGGCAGGCGGAACTGGGGTATCCCATACATCAGGACTCCGCCCGGGGCGTGGAGGGATTCAAAGATGGTGACCTTGTGGCCGAGCCGGGCCAGATCCGCCGCGCATGTAAGGCCTGCCGGCCCCGACCCCACCACTGCTATGCGTTTCCCCGTCGGTTTGGGGATTTCGGGAACCCGGAAACCCCTCTTTATATCCCAGTCGGCCACGAAGCGCTCCAGCCGCCCTATCGCCACAGGCTGGTATTTCTTCCCCAGCACGCACGCCGCCTCGCACTGGGTTTCCTGGGGGCAAACCCTCCCGCAAATGGCCGGGAGGTTGTTCTTGTCCTTGAGCACCCGGATGGACTCCTCCAGGTTGCCCTCCCGGAGGTAGTATATAAAGAGGGGGATGTCAATGTTGACGGGGCATCCTTCCACGCATTTGGGCTTCTTGCACTGGAGGCAGCGGGAAGCCTCCCTCAGCGCCATTTCGTAATCGTAGCCCAAGGCCACTTCATCAAAGTTCCGCCTCCGGACTTTGGGGTCCTGGCGGGGCATCTCAACCCTGGGGATTATCTCCTTCTCCGGCATTTTCACCCTCCAGCTTGAGATTGAAAATTCAGGCTTCTATCGCAACTCTTCAAGCATTTTCCTGGCCTCTTCCACAGCCCTGGGGTCCTGCGGCGGGCCCATTTCAAGGAATTTCTCAAAGGCTTCCACAGCCTTCTCCCTTTCCCCTCGCATCTTGTGGATTACCCCGAGGCCGAAATAAGGTTCGGGGAAGGAGGGCTTCAGCCTCAGAGCTTCCTCCATCTCGCCGAGGGCTTCGTCCAGAAGGCCCTTCTGGATGTAGGCTGCCCCCAGGAGGTAATGGAGTTCGGCATCGTCTGGTTTTATCTCAAGGCCTTTGAGGTAGTAGCGGATGGCCTCGTCCAGTTCGCCCTTTGAGTAATGGGCGACTCCGAGATTGCTCAGCGTCCCCAGGTGATTGGGCTCAAAGGAGAGGGCTTTGTTGTAAGCTTCAATGGCGGCGTCAACCTCTCCGAGCTGGAGTCGGGCGTTTCCCAGGAGGAAGTAGACCTCGGCCCCGGAGGCCCCGGCCTTTATAGCCTCCTCAAAGGCCCTGGCCGCCCCCTGGAAATCCCCTGCCGCCATCTTCGCTTTCCCCTCTTCCAGAAGCTTTGCCGGGTCAGGGTGGGATCGGGCGCACCCCGCCAGCAATGCCAGGGTTAAAGCCAGAAAGATGAGCCTTCTCATGGCTGCTCCCGCCTTTCCAGAAGGTAAAAATGGGTTTCCGAAGGCAGGTTTTGCCTGGTAACTTTGAGAACTTCAACGGGCCTGGGGACGGAAAGCCCCAGCTCTTTGAAGAATTTCTCCACCGAATTGAGCCTGAAGGCCAGCCCCTTCACGTGGTAGTGCATGGGGATGACTATGGAAGGCTCAAGGAGCCGCACTATTTCCACTGCCTGGGCTGGCCCTATGGTGGAAACTCCACCCACTGGCACCAGCAGGATATCCACATGGTTGAGAGCTTCCAGCTGGTCCCTGTCGGGGACATGCCCTATATCCCCCAGGTGGCAGACGCTTATGTCCTCAAACTCAAAGAGGAAAGTGGTGTTTTTGCCCCGCTCCTTCCCCTGGCGGGAGTCATGGTAAGTCCTGATCCCCGTTATGAACACACCCTTTATCTCATACTCCCCGGGGCTGTCCAGGACTTTAGGCTCCCCTTTCACCTTCCTCCAGTTCCCGTGGCCAGGATGGTGGTGGCTTATCGTGACGATGTCGGCTTTGAGGGAGGGCAAGGTCAGGCCAATGGCCTCATCGTAGGGGTCGGTTACTATCACCACCC
This sequence comes from Anaerolineae bacterium, assembly GCA_034432815.1. Lineage (GTDB taxonomy): Bacteria > Chloroflexota > Anaerolineae > SpSt-600 > SpSt-600 > SpSt-600. Next base: position 4,061 of record DAOUBN010000040.1, read on the forward strand.
CCTTTTCCCTTATCCGGAAGCAGGAATGGCCGAGCCAGGTTATCTCCATCAGATCCTCTCCCTGACGCCTTTTGCGAGCTGGCGCAGGAAACGCTTGAAGCCGGTCTGGGCCATGTCCAGGGCGAAGTGAATTGTATCGGCCAGGGAAAGGCCCACCAGGCCGAACCAGAAATACCGGTCGCGCAGGATGCCGGGGATCGGGTTCCCGGAGGGGAATAAGAAGCCCAGGAGGTAGAGGGGCAACATGATGTAAAGGACCCGGCCGAGGGTGCCCACCACCGGAAAGTGCGAGAACCAGTGGCGGTGGGGGACTGCGAGGCCGTAGGGCTTGACCAGATACTTGAGAGGACCAAGTTCGGCCAGGACGCCCCTTGCTTCGGCATAGTCCCAGTCCGGGTGGATGAAAATGCCCATAGCCGCTCCGGCCGAAACGGCCAGAAGAGGCATGTTCCAGAGGGCAACCCCGGCCGAAGCGATTATCGCTGCTGCGGCCAGGCAGCTTGCGTCGTGAACTTTCTGGGATGGCATTTCAGACCGACCTGTAAGCCGCTCTCCCGGCCTCGTAAGCATCCCCACCGTATATGTCGTTCACCACGATCACGGGGAAATCTTCCACGTATATGCGCAGGACGGCTTCGGCTCCCAGATCCTCGTAGGCTATAACCTGCGCCTCTTTTATCCGGCTGGCGATGAGGGCGGCTGCGCCCCCCAGTGCGGCGAAGTATACCGCTTTATATTTCTTCAGGGCCTCTTTGACCTGGGGCGAGCGCTCGCCCTTGCCGATCATCCCCTTTATTCCTGCCTCAAGGAGGGGGATGGTATAGGGGTCCATCCGGCCCGAAGTGGTGGGGCCTGCAGAACCTATGGGTTTCCCTGGCGGGGCCGGCGATGGCCCCATGTAGTAGATCACTTGGCCTCTGGGGTCAAAGGGCAGGGGTTCCCCTCTGGAGAGGGTTTCCACAAAGCGCTTGTGGGCTGTGTCCCTCGCCACGTATATGACCCCTGTTATTTCCACCTTATCCCCTGCCCTGAGCTTTTCAATCACTTCATCGGTGAGGGGGGTCTGGATCTTCATCGGCTCCTCCTTTGCCGTTTTATCAATTAACACAAACTTTTCTGGAAAATGGCTATAACGGCTTCAATCACCCGCCTAAAAGAATCAGTTCTCAAACGTCCCACTTCGGCTACCATCAAACTCTGGTTTGCAGTGAATAATTTACCAGGGCGTGCATAACTTATAATGCGCAGTGAACCTATGGCAAAGTCAGAATCCTCAAGCAAAACAGCCTGGGGGTCCATATATGCCTTGCTGGTGATTTGGCACAGGATCCAATCCCCTCGCCCTGCATCCGCAAGAAGAAGAGCAGGGCGCAGTTTAGCCTGAGACAGGTCAGAAAATGGAAAGGGAATTAAGACTACGAGACCTGCTGCAGGTGAGACCACGCCTCGTCTTCCTCCGGACGGCTCCAGTCCTCGGCCAGAGCGGGCTCGCTCAGCAAAGCTGTTTCAGGGATGTCAAGGAGGATCACAAGAGCTTTCTGGGCCGAGGGCAAACGGACTGGTTCCAGAAGCTTTACGTTACCTTCTTCATCCACAACCGCCTTGATAATTCGGAGCATAATCTCATCCTCCCCAGCCTTTTACAGCACCGCCTCCTTGTGTCTGGCGCTGTGGCACTGGATGTTGACGGCCACCGGGAGGCTGGCGATGTGGCATGGGGCTACCTCGGCATGGACGGCCAGGGCAGTTACTCTCCCCCCGAGGCCCTGGGGGCCAATCCCCAGCCTGTTGACCCTCTCCAGGATTTCTCTCTCCAGTTCAGCCACTTCCGGGTCGGGATGGGGCTGGCCAAGGGGCCGAAGCAGGGCCTTCTTGGCCAGGTAAGGAGCATACTCAAAGTTCCCACCTATCCCCACGCCGATGATTATGGGAGGGCACGGATTAGCCCCGGCTTTATCCACAGTGTTCACCACAAAATTTATCACCCCCTCGCGTCCGGCAGCGGGGGTGAGCATGGCCAGGGCGCTCATGTTCTCGCTCCCCCCACCCTTTGGGCATACGGTGATCTTAAGCCTGTCTCCGGGGACGATTTCAGTGTGGATTATAGCTGGGGTGTTATCGCCGGTATTCTTGCGGGCGGAGAAGGGCTTATCCACAACCCCCTTGCGCAGGTATCCTTCCCGGTAGCCTCGCCTCACCCCCTCGTTGATGGCATCGTAGAGGTTGCCACCCACCACGTGGACATCCTGGCCCAGCTCCAGGAAGATCACGGCCAGGCCTGTATCCTGACAGAGGGGGAGCTTTTCCTGTGCGGCAACCCTTGAGTTTTCCAGGATCTGGGAGAGGATTTCCCTTCCGAGGGGAGATTCTTCCCTGGCGAGGGCATCCTCCAGGGCTTTGACCACATCTTCACCCAGGAAGAAATTGGCTTCCTGACAGAGGCGTGCTACTGTGTCGGTTATAACGCTGCAGTGGATTTCCCGCATGATTTTCCTCCTGGCCTCTGAACTTCCCCAAGATTATACTCCACCGGGTTTATTTTGTCCAGGCCTTGCTCTCCTCACCAGGGCTTCTCAGCGCTCTCACGAATCCGGGCGAGAGATGGGAAAGCAGGGGGAAACGGGGGGTGCCCCCACCCCCCTCTAACCCTTTAAGGAAAGGAAAAGGGCGGAGTCACATCCCCCGCAGCCCCCTGGCATGGGGGGTCCGCCCCCCCGCCCCCCCCCCTTGAAAAAATGGGGGGGGGGGGGGCAAGGCCCCCTCCCAGGGGGTTCGGGGGATGTGCCCCCGAAAGAACAAAAAATTGGGGGCGAGCTGGCATCTCCGGAAACCCGGCCACGAGGGGGCCCCTGAAGCCAGGCTGAGCCGCAGGAAACGGGGGTGGGGAAAAGGGGAAAAAACAGGAGAACACCCCCCACATCCTCCCTGGAGGGGACTTTGCCTCTTCCAGCCCGTTAAAGCTTAAAGGCCTTGTAACCCAACCTCTTGTGTGGTAAAATCAAAAAGGAAACCAGAGGCGAGGGAATTAAGATGGCGAAGGACAGGGAATGGATAGACGGAATCTACGGGTGGCGGGTGGAATTCTTTGAAGGGGCAATCACGCCTTTGCCCCGCGCCAGAAGGGTCTGGAAGCCACCCACCGATGTCTACGAGACCGATTCCCACATCGTGGTAAAGGTGGAAGTGGCCGGGATGAAGCCCGAAGACTTTGAGATTTCCCTATCTTCCCGCACCCTCACCATATCCGGGGTCCGGGTGGACCCGGCCGAGAAGCTCACTTACCAGCAGATGGAGATCCTCTATGGGCGCTTTGAAACCCAGGTTTACATCCCCGGCCCGATTGAGGAGGACAAAATTGAAGCCGTCTACGAAGACGGCTTCCTCAAAGTCATGATACCCAAGGCTAAAGCCGTCAAGCTCAAGCCCCACGAAACCATTGACCTTTTGCCGGGAAAATGAGGAGGTGAGAAGATGGCCTTTTTCTTCAGGAAAGAGGAAGTGCCGGAGCAGAAAACCGAAACCCAGAGCGGGATTGAAATCCCGGAGGAGATGCCCATCCTTCCCCTGCGGAAGGTGGTCGCTTACCCCCTGACGGTTTTCCCCCTGAGCGTGGGCCAGCCCAGGTCCATAAGGCTGGTGGATGATGCGGTCGTTGGCAATAAGCTGATCGGGCTTGTGGCGGCCAAAGACGCTGAGATCCCGGAGCCAGGCCCCAACGATGTCTTCTGGACCGGGACTGCGGCCATTATCCACCGGCTCTTCAAAGCGCCCGATGGAACCCTGCGCCTGATCGTCCAGGGGGTTGAGAGGTTCCGGATTGAGGAGTTCACTCAGGAAGTCCCATACCTCAAGGCCAGGGTCAAGCCGGCTCCCGAAATCGTGGAGAAAACCATTGAAGTTGAAGCCCTGATGCGCAACTGCGTGGACCTCTTCCGGCGCCTGGTATCCCTCGCCCCCCACCTCCCCGAAGAGTTGATGGCCGCAGTCCTTAACGTGGACGACCCCAGGCAGCTGGTTTACCTCATCGCCACCACGGTCAGGATGGACATAAAAGAGGCTCAGGAACTCCTGGAGCTGGACCACGTTCGGGATAAGCTCCACAAGCTCAACACCATCCTCACCAGGGAGCTGGAGGTGCTGGAGCTGGGCCGCAAGATCCAGAGCCAGGCCCAGGCCGAGATGGAAAAACTCCAGCGGGAGTTCTTCCTCAGGGAACAGCTGAAAGCCATCAAGAGGGAGCTCGGCGAGGAGGACGAGCAAGCCCTTGAGATAAAGGAGTTGGAGGAGAAGATCGCCAAGGCCGGCATGCCCGAGGAGGCCGAGAAAGAAGCCCGGAGGGAGCTGGAGCGCCTCCGCAAGATGCCTCCAGCCGCCGCCGAATACTCCGTGATCAAGACTTACCTGGACTGGCTCACAAGCCTGCCCTGGAACGTTGCCACAGAGGACAACCTGGACATAGAGCGGGCAAGGCGCATCCTGGACGAAGACCACTACGACCTGGAGAAAGTCAAGGAGCGAATCCTTGAATACCTGGCCGTCCGCAAGCTGAAGCAGGAGAGGAAAGAGGAGAGGGAGAAGGAGGAAGCCCAGCTCACCGATTACATCCGCCGGGAGAGGGAAGGGGTGATCCTCTGCTTTGTGGGTCCTCCGGGGACGGGGAAGACCTCCCTCGGCCAGTCCATAGCCAGGGCTCTGGGCCGCAAGTTCATACGCATAAGCCTGGGCGGAGTCCGGGACGAGGCCGAAATCCGGGGCCACCGCCGGACCTACGTCGGAGCCCTGCCCGGCCGCATAATCCAGGCCATCCGGAGGGTCGGAACCAAGAACCCCGTCTTCATGCTGGACGAGGTTGACAAGATCGGGCTTGACTTCAGGGGCGACCCCGCCGCCGCCCTCCTTGAGGTCCTTGACCCGGAGCAGAACAGGGAGTTCAGGGACCACTACCTGGACGTGCCCTTTGACCTCTCCCAGGTGATGTTCATCACCACCGCCAACGTGCTGGACACCATACCGCCTGCCCTCCTGGACAGGATGGAAGTGATCCAGCTTTCCGGCTACACCGAAGAGGAAAAGCTCCACATCGCCAAGAAATACCTCCTGCCCAGGCAACTGAGGGAGAACGGCCTCCGCCAGGATGAGGTCACCATCTCCGATGAGGCCATCCGCAAGATAATCCGGGAATACACCCGGGAAGCCGGCGTCCGCAACCTGGAAAGGGAAATCGGAGCCATATGCCGGAAAATTGCCACTAAAGTTGCCTCCGGCGAGCAGGGGCCTTTCCACGTTGACGTCAAGGACCTGGTGGATTACCTGGGCAAGCCCAGGTATTATTCGGAGGTGATGGAGAGGACCGAAATCCCGGGCGTGGCGACAGGCCTGGCCTGGACCCCCACCGGGGGCGATATCCTCTTCGTGGAAGCCACCAAGATGCCTGGAAAGAAGGGGTTCATCCTGACCGGCCAGCTGGGCGATGTCATGAAAGAATCGGCCCAGGCGGCCCTGAGCTACGTCCGCTCCAAAGCCCATGAACTCGGCCTTGAGGACGATTTCTTTGAGAAGCACGACATCCACCTCCACGTCCCGGCCGGAGCCATCCCCAAGGACGGACCCTCGGCAGGGATAACCATGGCCGTGGCCCTGGTCTCCCTCCTCACCAACCGCCCGGTCCGGCCCGACATCGCCATGACCGGTGAGATAACCCTGAGGGGACAGGTCCTTCCAGTGGGAGGAATAAAGGAGAAGGTCCTGGCCGCTCACAGGGCAGGGATAAAGACCGTGATTCTCCCCAAGCGCAACGAGCCGGATCTGGCCGAAATCCCCGAGGACATCAGGAAGGAGATGAACTTCGTCCTGGTGGAGCACGTGGACGAGGTCTTCAAGATCGCTTTTGCCGATAAGCGGGAGGATAAAGGAGCCGATGAGGGCAAAGCTGCTGACGCTGGCCCTGCTCCTGGCCCTTCTGGGGCTGCTGAGAGCTGAGGCCGCGGGCCAGAAAGTCTATGTGGCCAATGTGAGGGGCATAATAGACCCCTTCGTGGCCCGCTACGTCCGCCAGGCTGTGGAGACAGCCTCAAGGGAGGGGGCCAGCTGCCTGGTCATAGAGCTGGACACCCCGGGCGGGACTGACACCGCCATGAGGGACATCGTGCAGACCATAATGAACTCGGAAGTCCCGGTGGTGGTCTACGTGTCCCCCAAGGGGGCAAGAGCTGCCTCGGCCGGGCTCTTCATAGCCATGGCCGCCCACGTAACGGCCATGGCACCAGGGACCAACATAGGGGCAGCCCATCCGGTGGGGATAGGGGAACCCCTCACCGGAACCTTAGAGACAAAGGTAACCCAGGATGCCGCCGCTTACATAAGGGCCATCGCCCAGGAAAGGGGACGCAACGCCGAATGGGCCGAGCAGGCTGTCCGGGAGAGCTCCTCCATTACTGCCCAGGAGGCCCTGGAGAAAAAGGTTATAGACCTCATCGCCGCCGACCTTGAGGAGCTGCTCCGGCTAATGGATGGAAGGAAGGTGAAAGTTCAGGGCAGGGAGATCGCCCTGGCCACGGCAGGCGCTCCCGTGGAGAGGATCAAAATGAGCTGGACCGATGAACTGCTCCATTCCCTCGTCAATCCTGACGTGGCTTACATCCTCCTCTCCCTGGGAATACTCGCCATAATGGCCGAATTCTACAATCCCGGCACCTTCATCCCCGGGATAACGGGGATAATCTGCCTCATCCTGGCCTTCGTCGCCCTGGGGAGCCTCCCGGTCAACTGGGGCGGGATCGCCCTGATAATCCTGGCGATAATCCTCTTCCTCCTGGACATAAAAGTGACAGGGTTCGCCCTGAGCGTGGGCGGGGCTATCTCCTTCGTCTTGGGCTCCCTCCTCCTCTTCAGCCCGTGGCCTTCCGTCTCCCCGGCAATGCCTTCAGTGAGGGTATCGTGGTGGCTTGTGGCCCTGATGACGGCCTCCTTCCTGGCCTTCTTCCTCTTCGCCGCCTCCGCCGTGTGGAGGGCCCAGCGCCGCAAGGCCCTCACCGGCCTTGATGCGGTCATAGGAGCAAGGGGATGGGCCACCTCCGACCTCAACCCGATGGGCACTGTGCTGGTCAAAAGCGAGGAATGGACAGCGGAAGCGGTGGAGCCCCCCATCCTCAAGGGTGAAGCCGTTGAAGTGGTGGGAAGGGAGGGAATGAGGCTCAAGGTCAGGAAAATCCAGCAGGGGTGAGCGCAAGGCTTCGCCATGGAAACCTTAACCCTCAAAGGGCTTCTCCCAATCCTCAGGGAACACCAGGCTTACAGGTGGCTGGTGGAAAAGCTCCTGGGAAAAACTTATTCCCCCTTTCCTCTGGACCTGGCAGAGCCAGCAAGGCCTTTCGTATTTGCCGCCCTGCTTGTAGACCTCAAACGCCCTATCGTTTTAATCGTCTCCTCGGTGGAGAAGGCCCGCCGCTACTACGAGGAGCTCCGCAGTTGGGCCGAATTCCCGGAGGATGTCCTCCTCTTCAGGGAGCCCGACGCCCTTCCATATGAGCGGGAACCCTGGGGAAGGGAAACCACAGCCCAGAGGATTGAGGTCCTTTTCAGGCTTGCCCTTTACCTTACACCTTACCGGAATGCCCTCCCCCTCAACCCCCCGCTGGTCATAGCTTCAGTTCGCTCCCTGCTCTACAGGACGATCCCCTTAAAGGAATTCCTGGCGGGGATGCGCCTGGTGAAAGTGGGCCAGGAGCGGCCCTTCCAGAAATTCCTGCGCCTCCTGGACGAACTCGGCTACCGCTATGAGACTGTGGTGGATGAGCCGGGGACCTTCAGCTACAGGGGCGGGATCCTTGACATATACCCCCCCTCCTCCCGCTTCCCCTTCCGGATGGAATTCTTCGGGGACGAGATTGAGACCATCCGCCTCTTTGACCCCGGCACCCAGCGCTCTTCGGGGCAGGTGGAGGGTTTTGTCCTGACTCCAGCTTCAGAAGCCCTCCCCGGCTTCGGCCTTGAGGCGGCAAAAGCTTTCTCCTCCCTTGACCTTTCCTCGTGCCATCCCCTCGCCCAGAACCGCTTCCGGGAGGACATGGAGAACCTGCGCCGGGGGAAAATCTTCCGGGGCATAGAATTCTACATCCCCTTCCTCTACTCCGAACCCGGCTCCTTCCTGGACTTCCTCCCCCAGGATGCGCTGGTCATAACCGAGGAATTCTTTGAACTGGAAGCCGCCCTCCAGAGCCTGGTCTTCCAGGCGGGGGAGGTGGAGAAGGAACTGGTGAGAGCCGGGGAAATACCTCAGGGATTGCCCTCCCCCTACTTCCCCGGCGAGAAGCTCATGGAAAGGCTCAGGAGGCGCGCCGACCTGGTCATCGGCCGGGGGGAAGAGGAGACGCCCATCGGCAGGGCTTTCTTCTACGCCCCCCTCTTCGCCGGACAGCTGGAGAAGCTCCTTGATGAGAGCATAGCGATGGAAAGGGCCGGCAGCCGGGTGATCATAGTCACCCGCCAGGCCCACCGGCTGGCCGAAATTCTGGCAAACAGGGGAAGGCTCGCCGAGCCTTCCACCGGACTGGAAGCTCCGCCGCCCCCCTCAAGCCTCACCCTGGTCAGGGGGATCCTCTCCGAGGGGTGGATACTCCAGTCCGATGGCACCCACACCGTCCTCCTCACCGATGCGGAGATCTTCGGCTGGACCAGGCCGGCTCCGAGGAAGCCTGTAAGGGTCCACCGCCCTGCCCCCGAGGCCTTCTTCGGAGACATAAAGCCAGGGGACTACGTGGTCCACATTGACCACGGGATAGGGATCTTCCGGGGACTGACCCGCCTCACCCTCCACGGAGTTGAGCGGGAATACCTGGAGGTGGAATACGCCGCCGGCGACAGGCTCTATGTCCCTGTCCATCAGGCCGACAGGCTCAGCCGCTACGTGAGCATAAGCGACGAGCCCCCCGCCCTCCACCGCCTCGGCACTGCCGACTGGGAATTCGCCAAAGAGAGGGCTCGCCGGGCAATAACTGAAATCGCCCGGGAACTCCTCCAGCTCTACACCGCCAGGGAAGTGGTCACAGGCCACGCCTTCTCCCCCGATACCCCATGGCAGACCGAACTGGAAGCCTCCTTCCCCTATGAGGAAACGCCCGACCAGCTCAGAGCTGTGGAGGAAGTCAAGCGCGACATGGAGCAACCCCGCCCCATGGACAGGCTCATATGCGGCGATGCCGGCTACGGCAAGACCGAAGTGGCCCTCAGGGCCGCCTTCAAGGCCGTCATGGACGGGAAACAGGTGGCGGTCCTGGTCCCCACCACCGTTCTGGCCCAGCAGCATTACGAAACCTTCAAGGAACGCCTCAAGCCCTTCCCGGTAGTGGTGGAGATGCTATCCCGCTTCCGCTCCCCCGCCGAGCAGAAAGAGATCCTGGAGAAACTCAGGCAGGGGGCCATTGACATAATCATTGGCACCCACAGGCTCCTCCAGAAAGATGTGGTCTTCAAGGACCTGGGGCTGGTCATCATAGACGAGGAGCAGCGCTTCGGCGTCCTCCACAAAGAGCACTTCAAGAAACTCCGGACCCAGGTGGACGTCCTCACCCTCACCGCCACACCAATCCCCCGCACCCTGTACATGTCCCTGGCCGGGATAAGGGACATGAGCACCATAGAGACCCCTCCCGAAGAAAGGCTCCCGGTCAAGGTCTACGTGGGCCCATATGACGAGACCATGGTCCGCCAGGCCATATTGCGGGAACTGAACCGCGGGGGGCAGGTCTTCTTCGTCCACAACAGGGTGCAGGATATAAAAGAGGTGGCGGCGAAGGTCAGGAAACTGGTGCCCGAGGCCAGGATAGAGATAGCTCACGGCCAGCTCCCGGAAGAGAAGCTGGCCAGGGTCATGCTGGACTTCGCCTCCGGCAAGATTGACATCCTGGTCTGCACTTCAATCATAGAAAGCGGGCTGGACATCCCCAACGCCAACACCATCATTGTCAACAAGGCCGACACCTTCGGCCTGGCGCAGCTCTACCAGCTTCGGGGGAGGGTGGGCAGAGGCTCTGTCAGGGCCTACGCTTACTTCCTCTACGATCCCGAAACGCCTCTATCGGAGAGCGCCCGGCGGCGCCTGGAGGCGATAATGGAGGCGGGGGAGCTGGGAGCCGGCCTCAGAATCGCCCTCAAGGACCTGGAAATAAGGGGGGCAGGTGAGATCCTCGGACCCAGGCAGCACGGCCACATCGCCGCGATCGGCTTTGACCTCTACTGCCGCCTGCTGGCTAAGGCCGTCCAGGAACTCCGGGAAGGGGAAGAAACGGCCAAATCCTCCCTCCTCGCCCTCCCCGATGTCAACATTGACCTCCCCCTGCCCTCCTACATCCCCGATGACTACGTGCCCGACCCCTTCCTCAGGCTTCAGCTCTACAGGAGGATGGCCCAGCTCCAGACTCTGGAGCAGATTGAGGAGATGAAAGCCGAGCTTGAGGACCGCTTCGGCCCACTACCGGTGGCCGTCCGTTACCTCCTTTACCAGCTCAGGATAAAAGTCCTCGCCCTCAAAGCCGGGGTCAAATCCATCGGGGTTGAGGAGGGGCAGATCGCCATAAGGCTTGATGGAGCCATCAACGAGGCTGAACTGCGGAAGCGCCTGGGCGATCTGGTTTCCCGGGGGCCCGGCCACCTCTTCCCCCCGGTCCGGATCGGCCGCAAAGCCCTCTGGTTGCCCATGGGCAGAAGGGATGAGTGGCAGAAACTCCTGGAGAAAACCCTGGAAAGGCTCGGGAGGCAACCTTGAAGTGGAGAGAAAAAGCTCTGGAAGGATTCTTCGCCCTCTGCGCTTCCCTCTCTATCTTCACCACCCTCGGGGTGATCGCCGTCCTCCTCTTTGAGAGTGCGGCCTTCTTCCGGGAAGTCCCCTTAACCCGTTTCCTCACCGAAACCGAGTGGACCCCCCTCTTCGCCAGGAAGCAATTCGGGATAATAGTCCTCATAAGCGGGACTTTCCTCACCACGGCGATAGCGATGGCCGTGGCGCTACCCCTGGGCCTCATGGCTGCCGTCTACATGAGCGAATACGCCCCGGAAAGGGTCCGCCGCATCCTCAAGCCCTCCCTTGAAATTCTGGCAGGGATCCCAACCGTGGTCTACGGATACTTCGCCCTCCTCTTCGTAACCCCCCTCCTCAGGAAAATCATCCCATCCCTTGCCGGGTTCAACGCCCTGAGCGCCGGCCTGGTCATGGGCATAATGATAATCCCCACGGTCGCTTCCCTCAGCGAGGATGCCCTCTACGCCGTCCCCCGCTCCCTCCGGGAAGGAGCCTACGCCTTAGGGGCCACAACCCGCCAGGTGGTAACCGGGGTTGTCATCCCGGCCGCTTCCTCGGGGATAATCGCCTCCTTCATCCTGGGGGTTTCCAGGGCCCTTGGGGAGACCATGATAGTGGCCATAGCGGCCGGGCAGACCCCCAGGCTCACCCTCAACCCCCTGGTCCCGATTGAGACCATGACCGCTTACATCGTCCAGGTCAGCCTGGGGGATGTGCCGACCGGCTCCCTGGAGTTCCGGACCATCTTCGCCGTGGGCCTGACTCTATTCCTCATGAACCTGGCCTTCAACCTGATAAGCCACCAGCTTGCTCTCCGCCAGAGGAGGTTCAGGCTATGAGGGAAAAATGGCTTGATCGGGCTTTCAGGGCAATGGCCTTCTTTTCCACTGTAGTTGGCCTCATCGTGCTCATCGTCCTCCTGGCCGATGTCCTTGCGGATGGCCTCCCCCGCCTGAGCTGGAAATTCATAACCGGCTTCCCGTCCCGCAGGGCGGAAGAGGCAGGGATACTGCCGGCCCTGGTGGGCTCGGCGATGCTCCTTATCCTCACAGCCCTTTTCGCCTTCCCCGTGGGAGTGGCTGCGGCCATTTACCTTGAGGAATACGCCGCCGACAACCCTTTCACCCGCTTCATTGAGGTCAACATAGCCAACCTGGCCGGCGTTCCGTCCATCATCTACGGCCTCCTGGGCCTTGAGATCTTCGTGAGGGCGATGCGGGGGATAACTGGAGGCAGAAGCATCCTCTCGGGCGCCCTAACCATGGCCCTCCTGGTCCTCCCCATCGTGATCGTTTCCTCCCGCGAGGCCATAAGGGCCGTCCCCAGGAGCCTGAGGGAAGCCGGCTACGCCCTGGGCGCCACAAAATGGCAGGTGGTGAGGGATCAGGTTCTCCCGGTGGCGATGCCCGGCATCCTCACCGGAACGATCCTGGCCCTATCAAGGGCTATAGGGGAAACCGCTCCCCTCATAGCCATCGGAGCTCTTACCTACATCGCTTTCCTTCCCCCCTTATCCCTGCGAGCCCTCCAGAGCCCCTTCACCGTGCTTCCCATCCAGATCTTCAACTGGGTTTCCAGGCCCCAGGAAGCTTTCCACGCCAACGCCGCCGCCGCCATCATTGTCCTGCTGGCCCTGCTCCTTTCCATGAACGCCGCGGCCATCTACCTGCGCAACCGCTTCCAGGTGAAATTTGAATGAAAGGAGGCCCCATGGAAATCAGGGACGAAGCCATCAGGCACCTTCAGGAGCTCATACGCATAAAAACGGTGAACCCTCCCGGCAACGAGACCCCCGCCGCCGAATACGTGGCCGATGCCCTCAGCCGGGAAGGAATTGAGGTGAAAGTAATAGAATCAGCGCCCGGGCGGGGAAATGTCATCGCCCGCCTCAAAGGGAAGGGCGAGGGAGGCCCCTTGCTCCTCCTCTCCCACCTGGATGTGGTCCCGGTGGAGGAAGCCCACTGGGAGCGCGACCCCTTCGGCGGGGAGCTGGTGGACGGCTACATCTGGGGCAGAGGGGCTGTGGACACCAAGCAACTTACAGTAATGGAAATGATGTGCCTGATCCAGGCCAAACGGGAAGGCCTCAGCCTTAAGAGGGACCTCATCCTGGCTGCCACCGCCGACGAGGAGATGGGCGGGGGCATGGGGGTGAAGTGGCTCCTGGAGAACCACCCGGAGCTTCTGGCCTGCGAGTATGCCATAAACGAAGGGGGAGGATACGGGATTGAATTTGCCGGCCGCCGCTACTACGTCTGCGACACTGCGGAGAAGAGCCCCTGCTGGATAAAAGTTAGAACGAAGGGCAAGGCCGGCCACGCCTCCCGGCCAACGGAGGATAACGCCGTCCTCAAGCTGGTGGAAGCCCTGGCCCGGCTGGGGAGAGCTCGCCTCCCGATGCACCGCACAGCCACCGTTGAGCGCTTCATCAGGATCCTGGCAAGGGACCAGAAATTCCCCAACTCCCTTCTCCTCCCCCTCATCCTCAACCCCTTATTTGAACCCTTTATCCTCAAACGGCTGCCCGACCGGGAGAGGCTCGCCCCGATGTTCAGGGCCCTCCTCCACAACACGGCCACCCCCACGGTCCTGAGGGCCGGCCAGAAGACAAACGTGATCCCCTCCGAAGCGGAGGCTGAAGTGGATTGCCGCGTCCTCCCGGGCCAGACAAAGGAAACCCTCCTGGCCGAAATCCGCCCCTACCTCGGGCCGGATGTGGAGATAGAAGTGATGATGGAGCCCGAGCCCTTTGAAACCCACTACGAAACCGAACTCTTCCGAATATTCCAGGAAGTCATAGCCGAGGAGGACCCCCAGGCCAAAGTCATCCCCTACATGCTCCCCGCCACCACCGACGGCCGCTTCTTAGCCAAGAGGGGAGTCAAAGTATACGGCTTCTCCCCCATGAAATACGATCCGCAATGCAACTTTATGGAGCTGGCCCACGGCCACAACGAACGCATTTCCGTTGACAGCCTGCTTTTCGGAGTCAGGGTCCTCTACAAGATAGTGAAGAGATTCTGCGCTTGAGGAGGGCGAAGATGGCCATCTACGTGGACTCCGCGGACCTGGAAGAAGTGCGGGAAGCTCTTTCCTCCGGCTTCGTGCGGGGGGTGACCACCAACCCTGCCCTCATCGCCCGCACCGGCCGGAAACCGGAGGAGGTCATCGCTGCCATCTGCGAGTTGTGGCCCGAAGAACTCTTCTACCAGCCCTTCTCCACCGGGACCGAAGAAGCCCGGGAGGAACTTGAAAGGATCCGGGAGATCGCCGGCCCAGTCCTGGTCCCCAAGATTCCGGCCACCTGGGAAGGCCTCAAGCTCCTTTCCGAGCTGGCCAGGAACGGATGGCGGTGCGCCCTGACGGCCGCATACAGCCCTTCCCAGGCCCTCCTGGCCCGGGAAGCGGGGGCAACTTACGTAATCCCTTACGTCAACAGGGCAACCCGCCAGGGGATTGACGGCCTGGAGCTGGTTGCCCGCATTTCCGGCGTGCTTCAGGGCTCAGGAGTGCAGATAATAGCGGCAAGCCTGAAATCGGTGGAGGAAGTGCTGGCGGTGATGGGCTGCGGAGCCCACCACGTCACCGTCCCCTGGCCTGTCCTCAGGGCCATGGCCGACCACCCCCTTTCCATCCAGGCGGTGGAGGAATTCTCCCGGGCAGCCGGGTCCGGCAAGGAGGGAAGATGAGGAAGATAGCCCTTCTCCTCTTGCTGCTCCTCCTGGCGGGGGGATGCCGCTCCTCCGGCGGTAATTCTCCCCAGTTTGACCTTGGGACCTTCGCCGGTTGCGTAACCCTCGTTCTGGCCACGGCCTGGCTCCTGGCTGGTATAGCCCTGGTTATCGCAATAGTGGTGGTCCTTGGGCTCCATTTCTTCCGGAGGAGGCCATGAGCTACGCTCGCGATGTGGTTGAATCTCTGCGGAAGTATGCGGAAGAGGCCAGGGAAACTTTCAGCCAGAAGAACGAAGCCAGGGAGAAGGCCCTTGCCGACGCGAGGGAACTGACAAGGCACTGCGCTCTGGCCATAAGGGCCTGCCACCGCGAAGAGTGGGACAGCGCTTCCGCCCTCCTGGAAAAGGCTGGCGAGATTGCATCCCGCCTCAAAGAGCTGGCCGGGATCTACCCTGACCTCTACTATAGCGGGTATGCCCAGGACGCCCTCAAGGAGTTCGTGGAGGCCTCCCTGGTGCGTCGCCTCCTCCTGAGGGAACCCATACCCGGCCCGAAGGACCTGGGGGTCGAGCAGGAAACTTACCTGCGGGGGCTGGGGGAGGCCATGGGCGAGCTCCGCCGCCACATCCTGGACCTCATCCGTAAAGATGAATTCGCCCGGGGGGAAGAACTCCTGGACATCATGGACGAAGTCTATGCCCTCCTCATGACCATGGATTTCCCCGATGCTCTGACAGGGGGTCTGAGGCACACAGGGGACATGGTTCGGGGGGTGGTGGAGAGAACCAGAAGCGACCTGACGGCAGCTTACGAGAATTACCTTTTGCGGGTGAGCCTGGAGAAGGCGAGGAATGAATGGCTCAAAGGAGCCAGTGATAAGGGCCAGTGAGGTGGAAGAATACATCTTCTGCCCCCGGGCCTGGTGGCTGAGGAGGGTCAGGGGGATAGAGCCTGAATCGGCAGAAAGGCTCAGGGAAGGGGAGGAGTTCCACCGCGCACACCAGAATCAAGTTTTCGCCCTGGGCAGGCTCTGGCTCGTGGGGCTTGCCCTGCTTCTGGTCGGCCTGTGCCTGATCCTCTTCGCGTTTATGCGTTAGGCCTGAGGGGGAAGAGAGCGAGGCGGGTGTAAACAGCCCCGCTTGGGAGGAGGTCGCTCCTCATCAGGCTTATGGCCTTCACCAGCACCCTGCCGCCGCTTCCCACTTTCCCCGCTTTTATGTATTCCCCAAGGCGTTTCCTCTCGGCGCTCGTAGCTCCTCTGTTAACCCTGCCCAGGGTGAGGTGAGGGGAAAAAGGCCTGTCTTCGGGCCTGAAGCCCAGCTTTGAGAGGCTCCGCTCTATATCCTGCTGCAGGGCCTGCAGGGCCCCTGTCTTCTCTTCAACTCCCACCCAGACCACATTGGGGTGGGATGGGGAGGGGAAGCAGCCCAGGCCGCCGTAAGCGAACTGGAAAGGGCGGTGCCTCAGGCTTACCTCCCGCAGGACCTCCTCCACGGCTCTGACCTTGCTCCCGGGGATTTCCCCCAGAAACTTCAGGGTCAGGTGAATTCCCCTGGGGTCAACCCATCGGACTATCCCCTGGGGTATTTCGGCCTTGAGGCGCTCCTGGACATTTTTGAGCCACTCCAGGGCTTCCTCATCCAGTTCAATGGCCACAAAAGTGCGGATCATCTCCATGGCTCAACCTCACAGGGGCTGGCATCTGGGGCAGAAGTGAGAGCTTCTCCCGGCAACCTTAATTCGCTCTATGGGCGTTCCACAACGGGGACACGGCTTCCCGGTCCGCCTGAAGACGTTCAAACTGAACTGATTCTCCCCTTTCCTTCCAAAAGCATCCCGGTAGGAACTGAAGGTGGTGCCCCGCCTCTCAATGCCCTTTTCCAGGACTTCGCGGATGGCGTGGTAGAGCCTTTGGATTTCCTCCTGCGAGAGGGAAGAAGATGGCCGGCGGGGATGAATGCCCGCCAGGAAGAGGGCTTCGTCGGAGTAGATGTTTCCCAGCCCGGCCAGGCTCCGCTGATCCAGGAGCACTGCCTTAACCGGAGATTTCTTCCCGGCCAGGATCCGGCCCAGATCATCGGGGGTGAAACTCTCGTCCAGGGGCTCGGGCCCCAGGAAGCTCAAGAATTCATCCGGCGCAGGGTGCCACCAGGCCCGGGCCATCCTCCGAGGGTCGTAGAGGGATAGAGAGGTGCCATCTTCGGCGCGGAGGGTCAGGATCAGGGAAGGAGAGGGAGCGGAATTGAGGTAGAGCTTTCCCGTCAGCCTGAGATGGAAAAGCAATCCGGAACCATCGGAAAGCTCAAGCACTATGAACTTCCCCCGCCTCCTGATCCTCCTGATCGTCTTCCCCTCCAGGACTTCGGGCGATACTCCTTCGGCGAGTTGAGGCCTGGGGATTTCCACCCCGGCGATCCGCTTCCCCTCAAGGAAAGGCCTGATATCCCGGACGATGGTTTCGGTTTCGGGAAGCTCGGGCAAGGCTACCTCCTCCTCTTGAGGATCAGGGAGATGAGACCTCCCGCCGCCGCGCACGATCCCGCTGCTATCTCCCAGGGAAGCCAGCGCAGCGGAGGGCCAGAGGTCTTCTCCGGCAGAGGGGCCGGCACCGGGACAGGAGTCGGGGTCACGACCTCATACTCCGACTGGGGGGTCGGGGCCGGGGGGATTGTCTGAGTCAGGCCTCCGTATTCCGGCAAGGGGAATGGCAGCGGGGTGGGGGTCAGAGGCAAGCCTTCATACGGGGACCTCTGGGCCTGCACTTCCACCTTTTTTGTCGCAAGCGGGACCTCAGGCAGGCTCTTTACCCCCTCCGGCTCAGGGGAAGGGGCTTCCACCGCCGGAGGAGCAGGGGTCATGGTCCGGACAGGGGCGAACCTGGCTGTGAGAAGGTCAAGCCCCAGAAGAAAGATAAAAGCGGCGGCAGCCAGAGCGGTGAAAGCCCTCGCCGCATAGAAAGCCACAGGAGCCCGGGCCTTTTCCACATCCGCAGCCCTGACCACAAAGGGGCGCGGGACCGGGACCGGCGGGACCTCTCTCAGAAGGGAAACCGTCCAGCGGAAGCTCTCCCACTCCGCCCGGCACTCATTGCAGGCCTTCAGGTGCTCTTCCACCAGCCTCCTCTCCTCCGGAGAAAGCCCCTCATCTCCGTAGAGGGGGAGGAGGGCCTTTATCCTCTCGTGCTTCTTGCCGAACATTTCGCCTACCTCTGTAGTTCAGGACGATAGCGCGGGGGCAGAAGTTCCTGGTGAGCCATCAGGTATTCCCTGACCCTGGCCCGGGCCCTGCTCAGCCTGGATTTAACCGTGCCCAGAGGTATCCCCAGGACCTCAGATATCTCCTGGTAATCAAAGCCTTCCAGGTCCGAAAGCACAATCACTGCTTTCTGGTCAAAGGGCAGCGAATCAATCGCCTGCTGGATAATTCGGGCAAGCTCCTGCCTTTCTGCGTAGTTTTCGGGGCTTTCTTCCCCGGAAAGGGGGGAACTTCTGTCGGGTTCAACCCCCTGCGGATGAAGGGGAACGGCCGGTCTCCTGCGGGAGGCTCTGAGGGCATCCCTGCAGGCGTTGGTCACGATCCGGAGGAGCCAGACCTTGAACGAGCCTCCCCTGAACTTGCCAATCCCTCTGAAAGCTTTGATGAAAGCTTCCTGAACGGCATCGGAGGCATCGTGGTGGTTTCCCAGGATACGGAAAGCCGTGTTGTAGGCCATATTCTGGTAAGCCATCACCAGGGAATTGAAGGCCTCCAGGTCGCCCCTGCGGGCCCTCTCCACCAGCTCCCTTTCCCCCTCAAGCATTCCGGGAATCCTTTCAGTAAAAAAGGGGCCACCTCCCCCTTATGGTGGCGGAGAGATGGCCCCCTACCCCCTTACTCCCCGAAGAGGTCCCTGGCCGTCCTCTTCAGCATTTCCACACCCCGGACCTCGGTCTCGTAGAGGGGGATGATGGCCCTTACCATCCCGTTGAAGAGCTCCTCAATGAGCTTGAGGTAGTTCTCTTGAGCCGCTATCCGGTTCAGGACGAATTCGGGCGGGTTTTCCCCAACCGCATTCTTGTCAATCATCATGTTGACGATGACCCCGCCTATGGGTATCCCGAAGTCCTTGAACCAGTTTATGAAGCGGCGGATTACGGCTATGGGCAGGGCTTCAGGAAGGGTCACGAAGAAGAAGGCAGTCTTCTGGGGGTCGGTAAGGAGGGCCTTGGCCCTGTTTATCCTCTCCCTGAAGTTCAGGAGGTATTCCATGAGGGGGTCTTTCTCCTCCCTCTTGGTGAAGGAGAGGAGCTTCCGGAGGGACTGGGCCTCTTTACGGCTTTCCACCATCTTATCAACCCAGAGGGAATAGACGCTGGACATCCCGAGGAGCCGGCGGGCGTTGGCGGTGGGGGCGGTGTCAAAGACGTAGACCTCGTATTCGTCCTTGAACATAAGGTCCACCATGTTCTCAAACATGGCGGACTCCTCAAAGGCCGGGTTCATGGTGGCCGATTCCACGAACTCATCGGCCCTGGTCTTGATGTCGGCATACTTGAGGAACCACTCAATTTTCTCCTTGATCTCCCTCTTGGAGCGCTCAATGGTGTCCTTGGTGTCAATCTCATAGGCTATGAGGTTGGGGATCCCCTGGACGGGCGTGGGCTTCCCGAACACGTCCTGGCCCAGGAGGCTGGTCAGGCTGTGGACGGGGTTGGTGGAAGCCAGGAGGGTGTGCTTCCCCTGCTGGGCGAACCAGAGCGCCGCTGCCCCTGCCAGAACTGTCTTTCCCACTCCCCCCTTCCCCCCGAAGAAAACGTATTTGAGGCCGGGATGTTCCCTCATGAACTGAAGCATGTCCTTTTCAATTTTCAGCATGGCTTAACCCCTCCCATCAATCAATCTTGCCGAAGAGGACTTCGGCCACCCGGTGTATCATGTCCAGGCCAGTTATATCCCTCTCAAACTCCGGAACGTAGGCCAGGACCTGGTTGCCGAACTTCTCCTTAATCGTGGCCAGGTGCTTCTTCTGCATTTCCAGGCGGTAGCGGAGGTATTCGGGGATGTTCTGGTGCTCCAGCTCTGCCGGGAGGACGCGGTTAACTACGTAGCCGGAGATGGGGACCTTGTATTTGGCGAAGAGCTTAGCGGCCTTCTCCGTATCTAGGATGGCCATTTCCTCGGGGATGATCACGAAGAAAAAGGCCGTTTTCTCCCGGTCGGTCAAGATGCTGGAGGAAGTATTGATGCGGTAGCGGATCTCCTGGAGCTCCCGGAGGATCTTGTCCTCCTCAAATTCCCTCTTGCGCTGCATGATGGAGGCCACTCTTGAATATTCCTCCATCTCCTGCCTAAGCTTGGTGATCTTATCAATCCATTGGTCGTATACGGTGGCCATGCTCAGGTAATAGAGGGCATGGCCGAGGGGGACCAGGTCGTAGATGTAGTAATCGTAATCGCCCTTGACCACGATGTCCACCACCTGGTCAAAGATGGCGCTTTCCTCCATGGCAGGCTCGGCGGCGGCGGCCTGGATGTATCGCTCCACTTCGTCCGGGACCTTGTCCAGGCCATACATGTCCAGGATTTTCTGCCGGATTTCGTCCTGATACTCTTTTATGCGCTTATCGGCATCAATCTCCTGGGCAAAGAGCCCCGGGATTATCTCCACAGCGCCTTTGCCGAAGATATCCCGCTGGAAGATGTCCGAGAGGCTTGCCTGCGGGTCCACCGAGAAGACCAGAACCTTGTAGCCTTTCTTTGCGAGCCAGTAAGCGGTGGCGGCGGAAAGGGTGGTCTTGCCCAGCCCCCCCTTCCCTCCGAACTCAATGTATCGGCGTTCGGGGTGCTCTTCAAAGACTTTTGCCAGGCTCATCTTCAACCTCCAGGTAGGGGATTATCAGGCCAGGGCATCGGTCAGGTCCCGCTCCCTCAGCATTCTGCGCTTCCAGGTGGCGATCTGGGGGACGACATAAGGCAGGATGCGGAGGGAGTAATAGGGGGGCAGGATTGGGACACCCAGCATGTCGCCCATAGTGATAAGGATGAAGAGGTGCTCCATGCTGCCCCTGGTCTTGAGGGCGAACCTGGTCATATCGTGCCCGGCCATTCCGTAGAGGAACTCAAGGGCCGAGTCAAGGAACTTCCTGAAGCCTTTTACCTCGGACATAAACCACCTCCCTTAGCCGATTTCTTCGGTAAAAAGTTCGGTAAAATCCCTCTCCCTGAGGGCGCTCCTCTTCCAGGTACCGATTTTCGGCAGGATATAAGGGAAGAGGCGGAGGGAATAATAAGTTGGGAGAACAGGCACTCCCAACAAATCTCCGAAAATGATGAAGATGAAAAAATTCTCCATTGCTCCGATCTGCTTGCGGAGCTCCACCACCATATCGTAAACAGTCATTCCGTAGAGGATTTCCTCTGCGGTGCGAGCTGCTTTGCGGAGAAATTCCTTCGCCTTTTCCATTTCCTCGCCTTCCAAAGAATTATACCACACTGAATGCCATGGCGCAAATGATTAGAGTAAGTGCGCAGGGCTTTTCAATGTTCCAACAAAGGAGGTCCAGGGGGCTTTGCCCCCCGGCAGGTGGCCTGAGGGATGTGCCCCCAGGAAAAACAAGTTTTGTTTTCGTGGGGGGACACCCCCACTTCCCCCCGTCAGGGGGACTCTGTCCCCCTGCCTGAAGTTTGGCCTTTTTACTCTTTTTGCCGTGGCGGCTATGCAGGGCAAAAGGCTTTTCAGAGCCTCAAATACGGGCCGCA
>DAOUBN010000041.1:0-1721 GCA_034432815.1 Anaerolineae bacterium
ATATTGAAGGGGGTGTCCCCCCTCAGGGGACCCCATCCCCCTGCGCCCCCTGTTTACTCCATCCCTCGCCCGGATGCGTGAGAACGTTGAAAAAGCCCTGGAGTAATCGGAGCTGTTTTTGTGGGAAGGGCAAACTTGGGGTAAAATAAAAACAAAACCCGAAGGAGGGTGGGAAAAATGGCGAAGGCAGCCGTAGCCTGGAGCACCGCACCCAGCGCCGAAGAAGCCGTGAACCAGGCCCTGGAGAGGGCTCTGGGCGAGCTGGCAACGAAGCCCTCCCTCGCTATCCTCTTCGCTACCGTGGATTACGACCCCCTGCAGGTCCTGAGTTCTGTCCGCAAGAGGATAGGCAGAACGCCTCTATGGGGGGGAACCACCTTTACAGGCCTTCTGACCCCTGATGGGTTCATTTCCGGGCCGAACGGCGCCCTGGGAATAATGCTCCTTTCGGGCGTGGAAGCTGGCGCGGGGTTTGCCCCGGGTGGGAGGGATCCCGGCAAGAACGCCCTCAAGGCCCTCCAGAAAGCCACGGCTAAAGTCCCATCCCCGAAAGCTTTCCTAATGATGGCTTCTCCAGGGATTGAGGAAAGGGTCATAGAAGCCATCGCCCAGGCTCACCCGGCCATCCCCATCGTCGGAGGGAGCGCCGCCGACAACACCATTGAAGGGAAGTGGAAGATTTTCGGCTACAGGAGGATCTTCCCCAAGGGCGTGAACATCGCCGCCCTCTCTTCCCCCGGGAAAATCGGTGTGGCCTTTGGTGGTGGCTACTCCTCAACCCCGAAGTCGGCCAAGGTCACTAGAGCCAAAGGGAGGACCATCTACGAACTGGATGGCCGCCCAGCTCTGGAAGTCTACAGGGAATGGACCGGGAAGAGCCAGGAAGAAGTGGCTGGGATGAACCTCCTGGGAGCGAGCCTCCTGGCCCCCTTCGGAATTGAGGAAGCCGGCTTCTTCAGAATTGTCCACCTGGCTTCAGGCAACCCCGACGGTTCCATTGGAGCCTTCGCCGAAGTGCCCGAGGGAACCGAAGTGCGCCTCATGGAGACAACAATGGATAAACTCATCCAGGATGCTGGAGACATAGCCAGGGAGGCCCGGAAGGACATGGCCAGGGTTGATGCCCTCATCCTCAGCCACTGCGCCGGGAGGAAAGTGGCCATAGGCGACCGCATAGGGGAAGTAGTGCCCAGGATAAAAGAGGCGATAGGCGACGCCCCCTTCATCGGCTTCTTCTCCTTTGGCGAACAGGGCTACCTCCCCAACCAGGTCAACCGTCACTGCAACCTGATGCTCTCGGCGCTGGCCATCGGAGAATGATAGGGCAGGGGTGGAGCGGGGGGATGACCCTGTCCCCCCGCCCCTTTTCTTCTTCCCACCCCTGTTCCCTGAGGCCTGGCCTGGCTTCAGGCTCCAGCTCGCGAGTGGGTTTCAGGGGAAAGCAAGTCGCCCCCAGTTTCGTTTTCGTGGGGGGTGCCAGGGGGACTGCGGGGGTGTCTTACCCAAAAGGATAAAACAAGGGGCGAGGAGCCCCCTCCTGCAGCCTGGCCACGAGGGGGCCCCTGAACCCCGGCAAACCCCCAGCCAACGAGGGTGGGTAAAATCGGGGTGCAGGGAGGCAAACCTCCATGCCGGGGGTCGTCGGGGTGTCCCTGGTTTTTCCCCTTTCGTGGGGGGTTGAAGGGGGCAAAGCTACCTCCCGGAGGGCCTGGGGGTGTCCT
>DAOUBN010000042.1:0-3531 GCA_034432815.1 Anaerolineae bacterium
GGCGCCGGCGCGGTGCAGCCGGTTTATGCCGGGGTCAGCCCTGAACTGAAGGGTTGTCTCAATGCTCTGGGCGAGGGGGGCAAGCTCCACCCTGGCCGACGGAGCGAAGAGGATAACCCCAGCGATGAGGACCAGGAGGAAGGGCAGCGTCACAAGGGAAAGGGCCAGGACCGATGGGGTCTCCTGAACGGCTTCGGGCCGGGGAGCTTTAAAAGCCCCCCTTTCCGAAGGCAGGGCCTTTAAGCCAGCTTCCCTGGCGAGGGCGCGGATTAAAGGGTCCTTCGTGATCAGGACAAGATCCAGGGCCAGGTCCCGGGCCTTGCGTTTAAGGAGCTTAAGATTGAGGGGATTGGACAGGGCCTTCTGGCCTGGGGGAACTATGAGGATAACGCGCCGGGCCCTGGTCCAGTCCAGCCTGTCCCTTATTGAGATTATGTCCTCTTCTCGCTCCAGTTCAATCCTTTCAAGGGGTTCGCTCATGGTCTTAAGGGGCGGCTTGAAAGGGGCCGGTCATTTGATGGAGCTGGCCACCAGGTCCGGAACCATCCGGAGGGCTTCGTCAATGCGGGATTTATCGCGGCCCCCGGCCTGGGCCATGGTGGCTTTGCCTCCCCCGCCCCCGCCTACCACTTTCGCCACTTCCCTTATCAGATGGCCTGCGTGGAGCCCCCTGCTTACCAGGTCTTCGGTGATGGCGGCGATGAAGAAAGGTTTACCGTTCAGGATGGTGGCCAGGGTTACAACAGCGCTCCCCAGAGCCTCCCGGAGCCAGTCGCTCATCTCCCTCAGAATGTCTTCGTTTTCCACCTCGTCCACCCTGGCCGCTACCACGTTCACATCCTTCACTTTTACGACTTTGCCCAGGAGGCTTTCATATACCTTGCGGGCCAGTGCCCTCTGGAGCTTCTGGATTTCCCTTTCTTTGCTCTGAAGCTCGCCCATGAGGGCCAGGACGCGCCGGTCCACCTCCTCAGGGGGGCAGGAGAGGAAAGCCGCGGTGGATTCCAGGACCCTCAGGCGTTCCATGACCAGTTCCTGGGCGTATCGCCCTGTCACTGCCTCTATCCTCCGCACTCCTGTCCCGACCCCTTGCTCGGAAATGATGTGGAAGAAGCCGATCTCTCCGGTGCTGGAGACGTGGGTTCCCCCGCAGAGTTCCTTGCTTATGACCTCATCGGGATAGCCTATGACCAGCATCCTGACCCTTTCGCCGTATTTCTCCTCAAAGAGGGCTATTGCTCCCTGCTCAATGGCTTCCCTGTAGGTGGTGTGGATTACCTGGACGGGGTAGTTGGCCAGGATGATCTCGTTGACCATCCTCTCCAGCTCGCTGAGCTGGGTCTGGGTGAGCATCCCGGTATGGGTGAAGTCAAAGCGCAGCCGGTCCGGAGCCACAAGGGAGCCTGTCTGGTAGACGTGGCGGCCCAGGAGGCGGCGGAGCTGGCTGTGGAGGATGTGGGTGGCGGTGTGGTTGCGGGAGATGTCCATCCTCCTTTCGGCGTTCACGGTGGCCCAGACCTCGTCCCCGACCCTGGCGGTTCCTTCCACTATCCTGCCCTTGTGGATTATGAGCCCTGAGACGGGGCGAAGCATATCCTCCACTTCCATCTCCCACACCGTCTCCTCGCCGTCAACGGAGCGGGTGCAGGTTATCCAGCCGGTATCGCTGACCTGGCCGCCGCTCTCCACGTAGAAGGGGGTCCTGGGCAGGACGATCTCCACTTCCTCCCCTTTGTGGGCGACGCTTACCCTTTCCCCTCCCTTTATTATGGCCGCAACCTTCGTCCTGACCTCTATTTCGGTTTCGTAGAGGTGCTCAACGCCGCTTTCGGGGATGGCTCCCTCGCGTTTGAGTTGCTCGTAGAGGTTGCTGTAGAATTCGGCTTTCTTGAGCTCCTCCTCTTCCATCTCAAAGGCACGGGCGGCTCGGGCTTTTGCCCTCTGAGCTTCCATGGCCTGGTTGAACCCTTCCTCGTCCACCTCAAACCCCCTCTCCCGGGCGACCACCTTAGTGAGGTCAAGGGGGAAGCCGTAGGTATCGTAAAGGCGGAAAGCCTCCTCGCCTGGGATGACCTTCTGCCCTCTGGAGGCCAGCCTGGCCATAAGTTCATCCAGGAGGTTGAGGCCCACATCCAGGGTCTGCTGGAAGCGTTCTTCCTCCTGAGTTATGAGGTTCTTGATGAAATCGCGGCGGAGGGCGAGTTCGGTGTAGTGGTGGCCCATTATTTCAATGACTTTATCGGCGATTTGGGCCAGGAAAGGCTCCCGGAAACCCAGTTTGCGGCCGTGGCGGGCCGCCCTCCTGAGGATCATCCTGAGGATGTAACCCCGACCCTCGTTGGAGGGGGTCACCCCATCGCCGATGAGGAAAGTTATGGCGCGCCCGTGGTCGGCTATGACCCTGTAGGAAACAATGTTTTCCAGGACCTGCTCGTCGGAGTGGCCCAGAAGGTCGCGAGTCTTGAGGATTATGGGCCAGAAGAGGTCGGTCTCGTAGTTGGATTCAACCCCCTGCATGACAGCGGTTATCCTCTCAAGGCCCATGCCTGTATCAATGCTGGGGCGTGGGAGGGGGGTCATGGACCCATCAGGGTGGAGTTCGTATTGCATGAACACCAGGTTCCAGAGCTCCCACCACCTCTCGCACTCCACTGCGGGGGAGCAATCGGGCCTGTGGCAAGTGCAGTATTTCTCTCCGCGGTCGTAGATGATTTCGGAGCAAGGGCCGCATGGGCCTGTATCGCCCATGGCCCAGAAGTTATCCTTCTTGCCCATCCTCACGATCTTCTCCGGCGGCATTCCGGCCACCTTCTGCCAGAGCTCCCAGGCCTCATCATCTTCCTCGTAGATGGTGGCCCAGAGCCGCTCCCTGGGGAGGCCCAGCCTCTGAGTCAGGAATTCCCAGGCGTAGGCGATGGCCTCTTTCTTGAAGTAATCTCCGAAGGAGAAGTTGCCCAGCATCTCAAAGAAGGTGTGGTGGCGAGGAGAGGGCCCCACGTTTTCCAGGTCGTTGTGCTTGCCGCTGACCCTCATGCACTTCTGGGCCGAAGTTGCCCGGGTGTAGGGGCGTTTCTCTATGCCCAGGAAAACGTCCTTGAACTGGACCATACCAGCATTGGTGAAGAGAAGGGTTGGGTCATTCTCAGGGACAAGGGAAGAACTTGGGACAACGGCATGGCCGTTTTCGGCGAAGAAATCCAGGAATTTTTTCCTTATCTCCGCGCTTAGCATCCCACCCTCCCACCGTTTTTAAACCATTTTAGCCCAAAAATAGGGCACTGTCAATACGCCTGAGGGCTGTCAGGGCTTTTCAACGCTCTTACGCATTCGGGCGAGGGGTGGGAAAACAAGGGGTGCATGGGGACGGGGTCCCCCTGACGGGGGAAGTGGGGGTGTCCCCCACCCTCGTTTGCCGAGGGTTTGCCTGCGTTCAGGGTCCCACTCGCGGGCAGGTTGTGGGAGTTGCCTCCTCGCCCCTTTGATTGATTTTTCTGAGGGGACACCCCCCATGCCCCCCCCGGGAGGAGGCTC
>DAOUBN010000043.1:0-3053 GCA_034432815.1 Anaerolineae bacterium
GTATGGGGGGTGTCCCCCCAGAAAACCGGTTAAAGGGGCGAGAAGGTGACTCCCGCAACCCGGCCACGAGGGGGCCCTGAACCCTGGCGAACCCTCAGCCAACGAGGGCGGGGAAAAACCGGGACTGCAGGGGGCCTGGGGGATGTGCCCCCAGAAAAACAACCCCCACCCCCGTTCCCTGCGGCTCAGCCTGGCTCCAGCCTCCCACTCGTGGGTGGGTTTCAGGAGCCGCCAGCTCGCCCCCAGTTTTAGTTTTCGTGGGGGGGCACCCCCCCCTTCCCCCCGTCAGGGGGACTCCGTCCCCCTGCACCCCCCTTTCACGGAGGTGGAGGGGGCTTTGCCCCCTCCCGGGGGGTCTGGGGGGTGTCCCCCCAGGGAAAACAGATCAAGGGGCGAGCAGCCTTCTCCTACAACCTGGCCACGAGTGGGACCCTGAACGCAGGCGAAACCTCGGCAAACGAGGGTGGGAAAAATGGATGGGGAGTGTCTCCCCGCTCATTCCAGAAGGGGTAAATTGCCGTCAGGGGGACTTTGTCCCCCTGTCCCCTTTTCTTCAATTTGCCGGCAAGCACCGCCAGTGGTATAATTTCTCTTGTAAAAGCACCGGGAGGAGGTGTCAATATGGCATCAAAAACTCGCACCGAGCAGATCATTCAGCGTCTGAAGGAGCTCCAGGCTACCACCCCTGATATTGAGGCTTCCGCCGTTGTGAGCATAGACGGCCTCATAATCGCTTCAGCTCTCCCACCTGATGTGGAAGAAGACAGGGTTTCGGCCATGTCCGCAGCCATGCTTTCCCTCGGCGAGAGGATCGCCGGCGAACTGGGCCGCGGAGCCCTGGATCAGGTCTACATCAAAGGCGATAACGGCTACGTGGTCCTGATGTCGGTAGGAGAAGAGGCGGTCCTCACCGTGCTGGCCCGCAAGGAGGCCAAGCTTGGCCTCCTTTTCCTGGACATGAAGAGGGCTGCTGAAGACCTGGCCAAGCTCATCTGATGGAGGTCAAAAAGTGGGCGAGGGAACAAAGTCCAACCTCTTCTATCCCAATAAAATTGTCCGCATTTACCTTGAAACCCTTGAGGAAGTGATGGGCAAAAACGGCATAAACGCCCTCCTCAACATGGCCAAACTCCCCCACCTTATTGACAATTATCCTCCCAACAACCTGGAGAAGGCTTTCCCCTTTGAAGATTTCGCCGCCATTAACCAGGCTCTTGAGGACATGTATGGCCCCAGGGGTGGTCGGGGACTTGCTCTAAGGGCAGCCAGGGCTTCCTTTGACAAGGGCCTGAAAGAGTTCGGGGCGATAGCAGGTGTTGCCGATGCGGCTTTCAAGCTGCTCCCCGTTAAGATGAGGCTGAGCATAGGCCTCAAAGCCATGGCCGATGTCTTCAACCGGTTCAGCGACCAGGTGACCAGGGTTGAGGAGAAAGAGGACCACTTTGTTTACACCATTGAAGTTTGCCCGGTATGTTACGGCCGCCACGCCGACAGGCCCGTATGCTATGCAGCTCTGGGCCTCCTCATGGAGGGCCTGAAGTGGGCCATAGGCAAGGAATTTGATGTCCGGGAAACCAAGTGCATAGCCGCCGGCGACCCAGTCTGTGAATTCATAATACCCAAGCAACCCAAGGAAGAGTAATGCCCGAAGGCCGGATCCTCATAGTGGAAGATGACGCCGAGCTGGCCGAAAGGCTTAAGGGTTACTTCCAGGCCAGAGGGTATGAAGTCCGCGCTGTCGGCTCCGGCAGGGAAGCTTTATCTCTGAGCCGCCTCTGGATTCCGGAAATAGTTATCCAGGACATACGCCTCCCCGATATGGATGGATTTGAAGTGGCCCGCCGGCTGGCAGAGAACCCCCGCACCAGTTCGGTGGGCATCTTCTTCCTGACCCAGCTGGGCGACAGGGAGAGCAGGTTGCAGGGGTTGAAGCTGGGAGCAGTGGATTACATGGCTAAGCCCTTTGACCTGGATGAACTTGAGCTAAAGGTGAGGAATGCCATAAAGGCCCTCCGCAGGCCTCGCCCCATCAACCCTTTAACGGGCTTGCTCAACAGGGAAACCCTGGCCGTTGAGCTGTCCTCCCTCCCCAGGGGAAAGGAATGGGCCGCCATCCGGGTTCTCCTGGAAGGAGTTGAGGATTTCATGGACTACTACGGCTTCGTGGCCGCTGACGATCTGGTCAGGGCGGTGGCCCTTGTGCTCAAGAACCTGCTGGCCCAGTCCGAAGGCCTTGTGGGCCACCTGGGCGAGGTGGATTTCCTGATAGTGTGCCCCCCGGAGAAGGCGGGGGAGATTGAAAGGAAGCTCCGGGAAATCCTCACTCAGGCGGTTGAAGCTTTCTTCCCGGCGAGGGAAGTGGCCGGGGAACAGAGGCCAACCGTAGAGGTAAAAGTGGGCAGGGCTTCTATAACCATCGGGGAGAGCCTTTCCCTGGAGGAGATAGAAAGGGCCACCGAGTCCCCTGAGAGCCTGACAGCCAGCTGAAGGTTCAGCGCGCAAGGCCTTTCTACGCCCCCACGAATCCAGGCGAGGGGTGAATTAAACAGGGGGTGCAGGGCGGCAAACCTCCTGTGCCCCTCGGCATGGGGGGTGTCCCTTGTCTTTTTCCTCTTTCCCACTCCTGTTTGCTGCGGCTGAGCCTGGCTTCAGCCCCTCACTCGTGGGCGGGTTTCAGGAGCCGCCAACTCGCCCCCAATTTTGTTTTTGTGGGGGGACACCCCCCACTTCCCCCCGTCAGGGGGACTCCGCCCCCCTGCACCCCCTGTTTTTCTTTTTCATGGGGGTAGAGGGGGCTTTGACCCATCCCGGGGGGTGCGGGGGTGTTTCCCGCCCTTTTCCTTTTTCCCCACCCCCGTTCCCTGTGGCTCAGCCAGGCTTCAGGCCCCCACTCGTGGCCGGGTTTCAGGAGATGCCAACTCGCCCCCAATTTTTGTTCTTTCGGGGGCACATCCCCCGAACCCCCTGGGAGGGGGCCTTGCCCCCTCCACCCCCATTTTTTCGCCCCTGAACGCTGGCTAACCCTCAGCAAACGAGGGCGGGAAAAATGGGGG
>DAOUBN010000044.1:0-4211 GCA_034432815.1 Anaerolineae bacterium
TTAGGGTTTGCCGGGGTTCAGGGTCCCGCTCGTGGGCGGGTTGCGGGAGAAAGCTACTCGCCCCTTGTTTTGTTTTTCTGGGGGGACACCCTCCACAGCCCCCCGGCATGGGGGCTTCGCCCTCCTGCACCCCCCGATTTTGGGAGACACCCCCGAGCCCCCGGGAGAGAGCTTTGCCCCCTCCACCCCCATGCAAGGGAAAACAGGGGGTTCAGGGGGACTCTGTCCCCCTGACGGGGGGAAGTGGGGGGTGTCCCCCCACGAAAACCAAAATTGGGGGCGAGCTGGCACCTCCTGAAACCCGCCCACGAGTGGGACCCTGAAGCAAGGCTCAGCCGCAGCAAACGGGGGCGGGAAAAACTAATTTCCCCCCTCGCTTGCTCAGAGTTCGCCAGGGTGCAGGGTCCCACCCGCAAGCGGGTTGCAGTAGGGAGCCGCTTACCTTCTTGAATGGCGAATGAACGAATGGCGAATTGCGAATGAGGAATTGATTTTTCACCATTCGCCTTATTTGGAGGAAGGGTGGGGGGCACCCCCTGCACCCCCCTTGTTAGAACATTGAAAAGCCTTGCTGACAGCTCCCTCTCATTGACAAAGAGCACACGGATGGGATATAATCCCCCAGGGAGTGAGGGAAATGGTGCGCAGGATCATCACTGGAGACGACCCCCGCTTGCGGGTTAAGTCCAGAGAAGTCACCCATTTCAACAAAGACCTGAAAGCCCTCATCAGGGACATGGTGGATACCATGAGGGCGGCGAGAGGCCTGGGCCTCGCCGCCATCCAGATAGGCGTGCCCCTGAGGGTGGTGGTTATTGAGCTCCCTCCAGAAGAGGGGAACGGGAAAAGCCGCCTCTTTGCCCTTGTGAACCCCGAAATCGTGAAGATGGAAGGGGAGGAGGAAGCGGAGGAAGGCTGCCTCTCCCTCCCCGGGATCGTGGGCGAAGTCAAAAGGGCGGCTTTCGTGGAAGTCAAAGCTCAGACCCCCAACGGTAAAAGCGTCAGGATAAAGGCCACCGGCCTCTTTTCCAGAGCCCTCCAGCATGAGATTGACCACACCAACGGGATCCTCTTCATAGACCGCGTGAGCGACCCGGCTAAAATCCGCTATCTGGAAGCCGAGGAAGCAGGTGCTGGAGAGATTTGAAGGCTGCCTTCTGGGCCTTGCCATAGGCGACGCCCTGGGGATGCCTGTAGAAGGCCTCAGCCCCGAGAAGATCTGGAAGCTCTACGGAAAAGTGGACGATTTCCTCCCCTCCCCGGCCCGCAGGCTTGGCCCCGGCCAGTTCACCGATGATACCCAGATGATGCTCATCCACGCCGAAAGCATCGTGGAAAGGGGCGGAGTTGATCCTGAAGACCTGGCGGCGAGGCTCATCCGCTGGGTAAGGGAGGGGGAGCCAAGGGGCATAGGCCATACCACACTCAGGGCCATACGGCGCCTTATGAGCGGGGCCAGCTGGGAAGAAAGCGGGGTGGAAGGGGAGTTCGCTGCAGGCAACGGCGTGGCCATGCGCATTGCCCCTGTGGGCCTCCTGAACGCCTGGACCCCCGAAAGGCTCAGGGAAGATGTGGAGAAGGCTGGGGTAATAACTCACCGCAATCCCGAAGCCATCAAGGGGGGATTGGCCGTGGCTTATGCCGTGGCCAGGCTTGCCTCAGGGGCAGGACCAGAAGGCCTGCTGGAGGAAGTCTGCGAGTTCGTGGGGCCTTCCAGGGTCGCGGAAAACCTGCGGAAAGCCGGGGAACTGCTAAAAAGAGGGATTGAGCCGGAGCAGGCCCTTGAGATCCTGGGGACCGGAGGGTATGTGGTGGAGACTGTGGCCTCTGCCTTCTACTGCTTCCTGAGGACCCCGGAGGATTTCGCCGCCTCGGTTGTGACCGCAGTCATGGGTGGCTACGACACCGACACCACTGCAGCCGTGACGGGAGCCCTGAGCGGCGCTTTCAACGGGATTTCAGGCATGCCCGGGCGGTGGGTGGAAAGGGTGGAAAAGAGCGATTACATAAAAAAGCTGGCCCGCGCTATTTACGAAATCGCCCGGAAGCGGGGACAAATTGAAAGGAGGCAATAACTATGGAACCGCAGATCGTCCGGAGCGATTCCATGCCCTGGCAGCCCCACTCCCGTTTCAAAGGAGTGTGGACCAAAGTGATCGTTTCAGGCAAGACGAATCCGGTCATGAGCGTGCACCTGGTTAAGATAGACCCCGATAACTCTATCCCCCTTCACACCCACCCCGATTCCGCCGAAACCTTCATGGTCATCTCGGGCAGAGGCATCTGCTCCCTGGGCGATAGGACCGTTGCCTTTGGCCCTGGAGACTGCGCAGTAGCCCCTGCAGGGGTTGAACACGGCCTGGAAAACCTCAGCGATGAGCCCCTGATCCTTGTGGCCATTTTCACCCCACCTCTGGTTTGAGGGAAGCCATGGAAAGGAAAGTGAACATAAAAGAAGCAGCCTCCTCCATAAAAGAGCCGTTCACCCGCTACGTCCTGGCCGATGTGGACGACTACAGGGCTTACCTCAGCCGCTTTGAAGGGGATTACGTGTTCCACAAACACCCCCAGGATGAACTCTACCTCGTCCTGGAAGGGGAAATAACCATTGACCTGCCCGATGGAAGTTCCATCACCCTTGGAGAGGGCGACCTCTGGGTGGCAAAAGCCCATCAGGTTCACCGCACCCGTTCCGAGAGGGGGGCTCTTGTCCTCATGTTCAAGGCCAAAGGGTTGCCCTCGGAAATCCTTAACCAGGGGAAAGGGTAATGCAAATAAGGGTCGCCCTGATCCAGATGGATGTCTCACCGGGCAAACCCGAGAAGAACCTCTCCCGGGCTGCTTCTTTCCTGAAAAAGGCGCGGGAAAGTGGTGCCGATGTCGCTTTACTGCCGGAACTCTGGCTTTCGGGTTATGTCCTGGACAGGGCTGAGGAGCTTGCTTCGCCCTTAGGAGAGGGCTTTTTCCTGGAAATCGCTGCGCTGGCGAAAGAGCATTCCATTTACCTTATCGGCTCCACACTGGAGGAGAAGGACGGCCGCTTCTACAATACCGCCACCATCTTTTCCCCGGAAGGCGAACTCCTGGGGGTTTACCGCAAGACCCACCTCTTCGCTCCCATGGGCGAGACAAAATTCCTCTCGCCCGGAAACGAAACGCCGGTCTTCGCTCTCCCCTGGGGGAAAGTGGCTCTGGCCATCTGCTACGACCTGCGCTTCCCCGAACTTTTCCGGCTTTATGCCCTCAAAGGGGCCGAGATAATCTTCGTCCCTGCTCACTGGCCCGAGAGCAGGATAGAATTCTGGCGCCTCTTCCTGAGGGCGAGAGCCGCCGAAAACCAGCTTTTCGTGGCAGGGTGCAACAGGGCCAGGAACGAGTTCGGGGGCTGGTCCGGAGCTTACGACCCCCGGGGACAGGTCATCGTGGAGGGAGGAAAGGAGGAGGAAATCCTCCTGGCCACAATAGACCTGGAAGAGGTCAGCCGGGCTCGCGAGGATTTCCCGGCTTTTAAAGACCGCCGCCCCGAAATCTACTTTCCCGGGAGTACAGGGGGCGAAATCTCCTTCTGAAGGCATGGGGGGTGTCTCACCCCCATTTCCTGAGGCTTAGCCTGGCCTAAGCCCCCACTCAAAGGTGGGTTTCAGAGGGATGGCAAGTCGCCTCTGTTTTTCACTTTTGTGAGGGCACCCCGGCAGGGGGGATCTTCCTGTCTCCTGTGCGTGTAATAGGCCAAGACATCGTGACCCCCCTGGAAGGCCCACTTCATTGCCACCTCGTCCAGCAGGACTACGGGGAAAAGGGGGAAAGACCGAGTTCCCGTGACTTCTCATCCCCTCCCCAAAATGGGGCTTTATCAAGAAACTCCTCCTTATTCCTCACTTCCTCCAGGCATGGGATGCAGGTTCGGTGTGATCTCTCCACCCTCCCTTTTGGAGCACGACTTAGCCTGGCTCCAAAAGGCCTATCCCCCCCCCCAATCCCCCTGCCACTCAACTTCTGTTCTTCGGCCAGTTCATTACCAGTGCCATAAAGCATAGCCCATTCACCACTGAAAGCTCCAGGCTTTGGGCCAGAAACCTGAGCCTGGTTCTTGTGGTAACGGGGAAGGCGATGCTTCCTCAAGTGGTCCCACCGCTTAGTCCCAGGCGTCCCTTTATCTTCCCCTTGCTCCCAGGCCCAGAAGGCAGGATAGAAGGTCTTGCGCTTCCTGA